>JAFVCR010000203.1 GCA_017479035.1 Kiritimatiellia bacterium
CCCGGGGGTTCCGCTGCGCTCCACTCCCGTCTGTGTTATTATCGCCGCTTCGCGGCTTAAAAACTTCGTGAACTTTGTGGACTTTGTGTGAGGCTTTATGCTCTACCACCCGGGGGTTACGCTGCGCTTCACCCCCGTCTGTATTCTTACGCCGCTTCGCGGCTTAAAACTTCGTGAACTTCGTGGACTTTGTGTGAGGCTTTATGCTCTGCCGCCCGGGGGGGGCGAGGTTTGTGCTTGAATTGCGGCGAGGTATGTGGTAGTATTGCGCCGCAATGGACAAGAACGACATAATTTACGTGGCAGGACATCGCGGCATGGTAGGCAGCGCGGTGTGCCGTGCGCTCGCCGCCAGCGGCTATCGAAACGTCATCACCGCCACTCATGGCCAATTGGATCTCACCGATCGCCGGGCTGTGCGCGAATTCTATGCCGCATCCGCCATCAAAACCGCTATAATCTGCGCCGCCAAAGTGGGTGGCATCGGCGCGAACTCCGCCGGCAACGCCACGTTCCTGCACGAAAACATCCTCATCGCCATGAACACCATCATGGGCGCATACGAAGCCGGAGTGAAACGTCTGCTCTTCCTCGGCTCCACATGCATCTACCCGCGCATGGCTCCGCAACCTATCCCCGAAGACTCGCTTTTGACCGCGCCCCTGGAAAAAACCAACGAAGGCTACGCCCTCGCCAAAATCTCCGGTTTGAAACTATGCGAGTTCCTGCGGCGCGACTGCGGCGTTACGTACCATTCGCTCATGCCCACCAATCTTTACGGCCCTGGCGACAACTACGACATCAACGGCGGCCATGTCCTCCCCACCATGATCCGCAAATTCGAAACCGCCCGCACAGAAGGCCATAAATCCGTCCCCCTGTGGGGAAGCGGCACGCCTCTGCGCGAATTTTTGCATGTGGACGACCTCGCGGCCGCATGCCTGTTTGTACTTGAAATGGAAAACCCTCCAGACCTCCTCAACGTGGGCACGGGAGTGGAAGTGTCCATCCGCGAACTTGCGGAAAAAGTTCAAGCCGCAACCGGTTGCACCGCCGCAATAGAATGGGATTCTTCCAAGCCTGACGGCACTCCGCGCAAACTATGCGACTCGTCCAAATTGCGTTCGCTTGGCTGGAAGCCGCGCATTTCGCTGGAAGAGGGTCTTGCGCGAACCGTGGCCGACTACCGCAGGGAAGTTGCCGCCGGCACTATACGTCTGTAGACCATGCCAGACTTTGCCATTGAAAAGAGGCGCGGATTTCTCCGCGCCTTTTGGCACAAGTGCCAGTCAAATCCAACCGTTCCAATCTTTCCGCTACTGCCGCAACGCCTCGGATCGTGTCACTCGAACAACGGAAGAGCCGGCAGTTTTACACTTGCCATGACCGTCCGCTGACATCCGCAATCCCGGTAAGACCTTCGCGGTTTCCGGCTCCAGAGCGTCTGCTTGCGCATCCGCGCAGGAACCTTTACCGAATTCACGCCTCAATTATAGCACATACGAACACCCGGTGCAAGCCGTTTTTGCAAAATCTTTTTGCGCGCTTGCACATGCCGCAGAGAAGGATTTGTTGTAAAATACGGCGGAATATGGTATAATTCCTCTGCATCTAGAAGAAGGATTTGGTCATGGCAATTGAAAGAGCATCAATGGAGACGGATATAGCAGCTGTGGGCTTCGGGCCGGCGGCTGCTGGATTTCTCGCCACCATTGCGCCGAAACTGGCGGAAACGAAGGATGACGGCACGCCGAAGTACGAGTCGAAGGTGATGCCGGGGTGTCCATTGCAGGTGCAATGCGTCGAGCGGGCGGATTCGACGGGCTTCGGCGTGAGCGGGATAGTGTCGAAGGCGGAGGCGATAAAGAAGTCTTTTCCGGGGCTCGACCTTGCCGCCGAGATACCAAATTCCTCCGAAGTCAAGAAGGAAAAGATGGTGTATCTTTTCGACCACATCGGCGCATCCAAACGCTCGATTGGCACGAAATTCATCGATCTATCGTTCAAGATCGGCGGTCTTTTCATGAAGAAAGGCCCCTTCGCACGCGAACTGCCGTTCATACCGCGTTTCATGGACAAAAAGCCCGGCTTGGTGCTGAACATGGGCGCGTTCATGGACTGGTGCGCCGGTAAGTTGATGGAACAGGGCGTTATGGTTATGGCCGGGCAGCCCGTGGCGGAAGTGCTCTTCGATGGCAACAAGGCAATCGGCATCCGCATGGCCGACCAAGGCGTGGATCGCACCGGTGCTCCGCAAGACGGCGTATTCATGCCGGGCATGGATGTGAAAGCCGCGCTTACGGTTGTGGCGGACGGGCCAGTTGGGGCAGTAGGGCGCAAACTGGACGAAAAATTCGGGCTACCCGATGGCCATCACCACAACGACTGGGGCGTAGGCATGAAAGCGGTGGTGCAGCTGCCCGATACGTGCAAACTGGAGCCGGGCACCGTAATACACACTCTGGGCTTCCCGGAGCCGGAGATATTCGGCTTCATGTATGTACTGCCCAACCGCACGGCATCAATGGGCATATTCGTGGCTCCTTGGCAGGACACCCCCGTGAGAACCACATACCGCTATCTTCAGCACTGGATGATGCATCCGTATATCTGGCGGGAAATCGAAGGCGGGACTCTCCTTTCCTGGGGTGCGAAAAGTCTGCAGGAAAGCGGTCTCGAAGGCGAACCGTTCTTGACGGGTGATGGATTTGCCCGTATCGGCGAAGGCAGCGGCACCACGGACTGCCTTGCAAACAGCGGCGTGGATGAAGCATGGGAAAGCGGCACGATGCTTGCGCAGTGCGTCCTTGAACTGCTAGATGCCGGCAAGGAGTTCACACAGGCAAACCTGCAGGCTTATGTGGACAAACGCCGCACATCCGCCACGTTCAAACGTTTGAAAAAGGCGACCGGCGCGAGAAACGGTTTCAACAAATCCTTCTTCTGGGGGATGACCGGCGAAGCATTGACAGGGTATCTGGGGCTGCACCTGCCGTTCAAGAGCCGTCCGCCGCATGAACGCGTGCCCGGCCTTGACAAGGCGCTAAAGGGGCGTATCAAGAATAAAAAGACCTTCGAAGAGGCGCTTGCGGCGGCAAAAAAAGCACGCCAGCCGTTGCACGATGCAGTCATGGACGCGGAGGGTTGGCCGCCGATTCCGTTCGACGGGAAACTCCTTATGTCGCATCAGGACGTGCTGCTTGCCGGCGGCAAAGTGCAAGCAATGGCCGCCACTGCGGATCACGTCGTATTCAAAGACAAAGACAAGTGCAAGACCTGCACGAAGAGGACCTGCATAGAAATATGCTCGGCGCAGGCCATCATGCCGAACGAAGAAGACGGGCTCCCGCCTGCGTTCGACCGCGAGAAATGCGTTCATTGCGGTGCGTGCATTTGGAACTGCTCACAGGCCAATATCGATTTCCTCGCGGGTGCCGGCGGCTTGCACTCCAACGAAAACTAAAGCGCCTGCAAGGTATATCAAAGTGCTAACTCCCCTTCCCTCTTTCCCGGGACGGGGAGTTTTCTTTTGCCGCACGGCATGATTATCTATGGCGTTCCGGGGGAGTCGAAACCATAATTCCCCGTCTACGAGATATAAAGTATCGATACTTTGTGTTGAAAGTATCGATACTTTGTAACGGAAGTATCGATACTTCTTGGCGAAAGTATCGATACTTTTTATCCAAAGTATCGATACTTTATATCTTGGAGCCGCTCTAGGAACGTTCCGGGAACATCGGCTCACACACTCGCTGCCGCTTGCACCACGCACTAACAATGGTATCACGGCAACGTATCGCAGGCAGCAGGGAAAATTTGCTTGCAAATGTAAATACAAAATGGTAGAATATACGCGTTTTCGTTCAGCGGAAGGGTGTCCGAGTGGTCGATGGTGCAACCTTGGAAAGGTTGTGTGGGGGCAACTCCACCGGGGGTTCGAATCCCCCCCCTTCCGCCAATTTTATGCCCACAAACGGCTATGTTGCGACCCTATCGCTTCCGGGGTTCTTTTCCCGCCCGGTTGCGGCGGGGTCGGCGCAAGGCAAGGAGGTTGACGTGGTGACATTGGGTGCTTGGGCGTTGGTTTTGGCAATGGGGATAATCACCCCGGCATATATGGGTTTCAAAGTTCTGGTTTATTCATCCCCCTTTTTGGCGTTGCTGGTGATTGCGAATCCCGGCGGTTCGTTTTCGATGAAACTAATCATCCTGCTTTGTCTCGGCATAATGATTCTAATCGAAGCGAAAGGCGCATTGCTGCGCGATGCGCTCGGCGACTGGATATTGCAACATTCCGGCTATTGCCGCGCCGTGAATGCCGAATTTAACAACCTTACCAAAAAAGGGGGAGCGTTCCATGAATTGCTCACGACGCTTGTCTTCGCGGCAGGAGCGGTGATATTTTTCAATCTCCTGTCACATTGAACCTATAACCCTTTTCGGACGATTCGCGGTATTTTTTCCAGTCACGGTATAGCGGCACGTTAATCTTGCCGAATTTGTCAAGAAATTCTCCGATTTCGTCAAGAACTTCATCACCGGTCTTTGGGTGGTCAAACAACCCCTGTGCAAGGGCAATGACCGTTTCCGTGTTGCGCTCCGCCCAATCCAACGCCGGAATCGGGGACTTGTTGCCGCCGAAAGCACGGCCTTTGAAGGCGTAGTTAAGCGAATTTACGCAGGTTGCACCCGCCATGAAAAGCGCACCGTATGGGCCGGTAAGCATGGAGACAAACCAATCTTTCATCTGGTCGTCGGAAGGGTCTTTGCCCAACGCGGCGCGGAAAACCTCGCCCGCCCAGAAATACGCGCTCGAAAGGGCAAAGTGATTCAAGAACACCGCCCTTGCCGCCCGTCCATACCGTGCAAGTTCCCCCGGACGCGCCGCGACTTCCCGGAGAGCCCTCATCTGGTATTGCAGATACTGGTGCTGCGTGGAAAGAAACTGGTAAAGCAGTCTCCCTAGTTTATTGCGCCTCTGGAACGATGCCTGGTTTTCAATGCGCGACGACTGTTGCGTTCGCTCTACAAGCATCCATGTATAGGCCATCGCGTTTTCTTTGGACATTCCCCGCGCCAATGCGTCGCGGTATATTCCCTGCCCGATCACGAGCGCGGGGACGTTGTCGCCAACGCGGTTCAATATCATGCCGTTTATAAACCATTTTTTAAGCCCCCTTGCGTCCAGCCCTCTCAAAGCGTTTGCGACTTCCTCGGAGTTGCCGCCCTCCCAACGGTTCTTGCGCTCCTCGCTGTTCCAAATCTCCTTCATGGCGGCAACGCCGTCGGGCGTGAATGCGCTTGCCATGTGCCGCGCAGTGTTCCACAGCCCGATTTCAAACCCGAACGCGGGGATTGACGTTGTTTGTTTGAGCATCGCCCCCGCATTGCCGCTCAACGCGGCCAACGCCGCCCATCCGCGCAAAATGTCCGTGTAGTATTCCACGCCCGCCGTGGAACGGTCGTATTTGCCGTGTCCTACGAGGATGTCCGTAATCGCGCCCAGCATCTGGTCGTTCGCCTTTGCGCCGTGCGTCGCTTTTATGGCGTCTTGGAGTTCCGCACGTCCGAAGATGCCGCGCATTTCAAGCCCCAGCCGCGAATGCGTCTGCCACTGTATGGCCTCGTCCATGCGCGACATGAACATTTGCAGAATGTCGGCGCGGGTGTCGAAGTCCCGGACATTGCGGACGCGGGGGGTGAGTGCGCGTGGAAACACCGCCCAACCCGCAGCGTCCGGCTTTTCAAGCCCGCTTTCGTTCAAAAGCATCTTCACGGGGAAGTAATTAGGCAGTTCCGCATAAACGCCTATGCCGAACAAATCCTCGGACGCTTCGGAAAGCCCCTTGCGGTTTTCCTCATACCATTTGCCTATCCAGTCCAAAAGCCGCAGATCCTGCACCGTGAAAAGCCGCCGCAACGCCGCCGCCTGTCCAGTGCGCTTGTTGTGTTCTATCGCGTCGTGGTAGCCGCCCGTCCAGAGCGTCTTTTTCTCGCCCGTCTCCGGGTCTGTGTATTCGGTCTTCACGCCCTCTTGCAGGAGCGAAACGTAAAGTTGCATCGCGCGGCCTTTGGTGGGGGTGATTCGCACTCCCCCGACCGTCCCCATGAACGGCGCGAACGCCGCATCTTCCTTGCAGAGTTCCTTCACCGCGTCCTTGAAGTTCTTGCCGTATATCGTCTCCACCGCCGCCTTGAATGCCGTTGCGTGGCGGCGTTTCAGCGTGGCCGCCCTCGTCCCGCTTTTCTGGATTTCCAGTTCCAGCCATTGCAGAACCTTCTCCGCCTCGCCGCGCTCTTTCTCCGGCGCAAACCGCGCCATGTCCCGCAAGAGATTCATGAAGGACAAATGCCCTTGCAGATAGGAGTTCCACAATTCGCCCATGCCGCGCCCTTCGCGCGTCCACTTGCGCTTGGGGTCTGCAAACGCGGCGGCAAGTATTTGCGCGGCTCTCTCCGTGCGGTTTTCGCGCTCCGTTATGCGCCGCGCGATGTCCTCGCCGCCTTTTTCGCCCTTCTCCTGCCACTTTGCAAGCGCATCGTCAATCTCTCCTACGCGCTTGTATTTAAGCCCTCCCCATTCGCGCAAAACGGAAATCTTGCGCGACAAGTCCGCATTCATGCGCGACTGGTCGAACTCCCGCCCTTCAACCGCGAAACTCTGCTGCGCCGCGTCCAGAAGCCCCGTCAAGCGTTCCAGTTCCTGTTCCACGTGCGCGGGCGTCCACTTCATCACGTTGCGCATATACCGCGCTTCCAGTTCAAGGGAAGTCGGCACTTTGCGAGCGTCCGTGGCCGTCGCCTCCGCCTTGCCGGGTTTGAAACGACCCCTTGCGCCGAAGTTCTTTTTAAGGAGCGTCTCCAGTTTGTCTATGAGTTCCGTCTTCTTTTCGCGCACTCTGCGGCGGTTTATCACCGCCCCGGCATATTCCATCTCCCGCAGCAGCTGTTCCCGCGTCCGGCAGTTGCCGAACTCCAAAACCGCCTTTATCGCGCTCTCGCGCCCTTGGGAGTATGTCGTGGACTTCACCAGATCCATATACACGCTCTGCGCCGTCTTGCGGAAGAATTCAAGCGCAACCTCCGTGGCGGAAAACGGGTTCAACAGCCCCGTCGATTCGTGCGAACTGTTCCATTGCCGCTTGGCCACTTCCTGCACGAACAACGCCAGATGGCGCGGGTCTTGCAGGTCGATTGCGTATTTCTTCGCCTCGATGAAGAAGTCCGGCAGTTCCTCGGCGTCCGTCTTTTCGCCCGTCGCTCCTTCCACGCCCTCTTTATCGTCCTTCTCGGCTTCTTCCTTCTCGCCGCGCTCCTCGGCGGCCTTGCGCTTGGCCTCTATCTCCTTGTCGTGAATGTCCTTGGCGGTTTTCACCATGTTGTCAACAGCCTTTTTGATGCGCTCCTCAACGTCTTTCGGCTCGGGGGGCGCGGGGGTTGCGCCTGTCGCGGCGGCGACAATACCCTCTTTCGCCTCCTCGTCGTTGCGCTTGCCCTCGCCGCTTTCGGGCGGCCTGACCTTCGCGGGCAGGGTTGACGGCTCGTCGCGCAGACGCAAGACTGTTTCGGCAAGGTTTATGCCCAGCGTGTTTTCTATCTCCTTCACCTCCATGCCGCTCTGCACCGCAATCAATTCTGCGGCGATTTCATTCATGCGCTTTTCAATCTTGCTTTCCATCTTGCCCAACTTGCGCCCCTCTTGGAGTTGCCGCCCCATCGCGGCGGCGAAATCCCCCTGCACGTCGTCCGCAAGATGTTTCAATACGTCCGATTCCGCAACTCCCCGCGCCAACGCTTCGCGGATTTGCGCGGCGTGGCGTTTCGCCTCCGCCATCACCCGCCACGCCTCGCCTTCGTTTTTCAGCAAGTCCCAGTCCGGGTGCATCCTCTCTATGAGTTGTTTTGCTTTTTTCAGCCAACTCTCGCGCTTGTGTTTGCCCTCCTCGCCGGACTTCTCCGCAAGCGGATTGAAGTGGCGCGATTCGCTCTTTGCAAGTTCCGTCGCCATCGCGGCAACCGCAAGTTCGTGGTCGTCAAGTCTGTTGAATCGCGGGAATGCCTTGTTGAACTTCTCGGAACTCTTGCGGTCGAAATAGTTCTCTATCTGCCCTTCCAGAATCTGCTCTGCGATAGTCCTCTTGCGCCGCGCCTCCTGCGCATCATCCCCCGCCGCGACGGAAAGCCGCGAATCCCTCTTGACTTCTCCCGCCGGATTTGATAGAGTTGCGGTGTCGCCTCCCGCCAGAGGTCTTAATGCCGCCTTGGTGCGCTCCTCAAGCCGGGAGACACTGGAATATCCCCAGTTTTTGACCCCTGAAACGGGTCATAGGCCTGATTCTATTGGGCGGGGTGCATTTTTGGAAGTGAAATAAGCGAAAAGTCGATTCCACTTGCCAGGTGTGGTATAATGCCACATGCCAAAAACCAAC
>JAFVCR010000204.1 GCA_017479035.1 Kiritimatiellia bacterium
CCGCGGAGGGTTTGCGGTTTGTAGTTCTTGTTAGCAATGTCAACCCCACTGTGTACTGTGGGGACGCGGGTGTCTCGCCCGCGGAGGATTTGCAGTGTGCAGTTATGGATGCGGTGCGACAACTGCACACTGCAAACTGCACACTGCAAACTATTTCGGGGAATCCAAAAATCCGGGATAAGCGTGTCACGCCACCCTCATCCAAAAATCCGGGGCAAGCGTATCAATCCGATTTCCCTGTCTCTGCGGCCTTGCGGTAGAAATCCTGCATTACGCGGAAGGCTCGTTTTTTGGTGCCGTCGGGCGCGAAAAGACCTTTGCGGTTCCAGCCGTCCTGGATGCCGGTCAATGCGCGGCGCGGCGAACGGAAATCGGTAAGCACCCACGGGCAAGTTCCGCAAAGCCCCTTCATGCGCTGGAACATCCGCACCTGCGCTTCGTAGATTGCCTCCTGCATTTCTTCCGTCCAGCGTTCATCCTTCGCGCCGTGCCGCCCCGCAAGCGCACCGCCGCCGAACTCGCTTATCACAACAGGCTTCTCCTGCGGCAAATCCCATTCCATGCTGTCGATTTCGCCGGCATTCCTGTACCAGCCGATGTATTCGTTGAACGCGATGATGTCCACCGCGTCCTGAAGATCGTCGGTAATGCGGTTCACGCCGTCCGCCGTGCAGGAAGCCTCCATCGCCATCGAGACGAGCCGCGTGGAATCGATTGCCATTGCGGCGGCGGCGAGGCGGCGCAGGAAATTTCCGCGCTGCGGCGTGCGGGGCGTTTCGTTTGCGAGCGACCACACGACGATATTCCCCCTGCGCACGTCGCGCAGAATCATGTCGCGCATCTGCTCTTGGGCAAGGCGATACGTCCTCTCGCCCGTCCAGTCGATTGCCCAGTAGAGAGGAATCTCGCTCCACACCATCAAGCCTTCGCGCTCGCACGCCCGCACGGTCAGTTCGTTGTGCGGATAGTGCGCAAGGCGCACAAAGTTGCATCCTAGTTCCTTGGCGCGGCGGATGTTTTCCATCGCCTGTGCAAGCGTGGCCACGCGCCCGCCGCCGTTTGCGGCCTCGTCGTGGAAGCACACGCCCTTTAGGAACACCTCCTTGCCGTTGAGGAGTATCTTGCCATTGGCGCTTTCAATCGTGCTGAAGCCCATCTCGTCCACCGCACAGTCGTCACCTGCGTCGAGGCGCACCTTGTAGCGGCGCGGCGATTCCGGCGACCACAAATCCAGATGGCAGCCCGCCGCCTGAAGCCGTGCGCAACCCGCCGCGTCCGTCACGCCTTCCATCGCAATGGCCGCTTCGGGAATTTCAATTTTAACGACCACGCCGGCGACGGGTTTTGCCATGCGCACTTCGGCGTTCAGCGTGGTGCGGTCTTTTGCGAGGCGCACCTGCCAATGGGCGATATGATTCTCCGGACGCGTCTCGATGCGGACGCTGCGCGTGATGCCGCCGTAGTTCCACCAGTCGAAGTCGAGCGCGGGCACGCCGTCGGCGCGGCGGCGGTTGTCCACCTTCGCCACGATGAAGTTTTCGCCGTCTTCAAGGAGAGAGGTCACATCGAACTCGAACGGCGAAAATCCCCCTTCGTGCCGTCCGGCTTTCTTGCCATTGACCCATACGTGCGTTTCGTAGTTCGCGGCATCAAACACCAGGAACGCACGGCTGCCGTCCTCCGTGCGCGTCCACTCGAAATCGCGCTCGTACCACACCGCACCTTCGTACCAGAAAAGTTCCTTCTTCTGCGTGTTCCAGTCTCCCGGGACGTGCAGCGTGGGCGCATCGGCGAAGGAATACTCCACAAGATCCGTTTTGTCCTTCGGCTTGCGGTTGCGGGCGAACGAACCTTCCTCCTCGTGATGATAGTTGTAGAAACCCTGCTCCTGCGGATCTACTATATAGTGCCATTCGCCGTCGAGCGGCAGGACATCCCGCGTCGTCTTCTGCGGCGCGATGAGCCCCATCGCCGCAATGTATTCGCCGTCCGCCTCGCACCGCGCCAAGCGGCAGTTGCGGGCAAACGCATTCAGAGCCTTGCGCAGCACGGCTTCCTTGCCCTTGCGAGCCTTGCGGATTTCGGCGAACGTTGCGCGGGGTGCCTTGGCGAACGCGACAACCTCGTCCCAGCCCTCCGGCTCGGCGATTTTCACCCATCCACCCTTGCCGCGCATCTTGTATGGCCAGAACGTGTAGCCCACATTGTGTTTTTCGAGGTTCTCGCGCATCCGGCGGATCCAGTCGTACGTGTTGTGACCCGTCTCGCCCATGTACATCGGCCGGCGGACCTTGTCGCGGAACGCAAAGAAATCCCCCACTCCCTCCGGCGGACATTGGTAGCGATGGCAGGTGAACATGAGATTTGCGTCGCAGTCCCAATCCTTGAACACGGAGAAATTGTTGTTCCATTGCGCCCCGCCGAACATCACGATATGCCGCGCATCGACCTCGCGCACCGCCGCAAGGGCGCGTTTCATCACGCCTTCAAGAAGCGCATTGAGTTCGTCCTTGTTTTCGAGTTCGTGGGAGATTGGCTCGTTCATCAAGTCGTATCCAAGGATTGCAGGCTCGTCGGCATAGCGTCTTGCGATGTCGCGCCAAATGCCGCAGAACGTCTCCTGCGCCGCGCCGCTTGTGAAGAGCCACGCGCCGCCGTCGGAGTCGTCTATATTATCACCCGTCTGCCCGCCCGGACAGCAATGCATGTCAAGGACGATTCGCAGCCCGGCCTCTTTGCACCAATCGACGAGCCTGTCGATGATGGCGAAACCTTCGCCCTTTGCCTCTTCTGTGAAGAGGCGGTAGTGGAACGGCAGGCGCACCGTGTTCGCGCCCGTTGCCGCGATGAAACGCACGTCCTCGCGCGTGACGTAGTTTTCGCGGAAACGCCGCCAGAACGCCGCAGCCTCTTCTGGGCCGATCGCCTGGCGCACCATCATTTCTATCGCCGAGGCGGAAGCTGCGCTCGAACCAAACCCGAACATGTAGCCTTCCGGGTTGAGCCAGTTGCCGAGGTTCACGCCGCGTATGAAAAACTTTTCTCCCTTCTCGTCCACGATGTCCGTGCCGTCGACGCGCAGGAACGTGTCTTCTCCTTTCGCCGTCCCTGCCGCCAACGCCGCCGCTGCAACGATTCCCGCCGCCAGCGCACCGAATCTTTTTCCCGCCAGAAACCCTCTGCCGTTTTCCATTCTGCTCTCCGATATATTCCTTTATTGCCGCCGTCAGCGGATTATGATGACAAAGCCCGAAAGGCCGACTTTCACGGACGAGCCGGTGGATCTTGCTCTGTAGCGTCCTGGCAGATTCGTGAAGACCACAGTCCCCGCAATCTTCGGCGCGGAGAGAATCGTAATCGACCTTGCATCGAAACTGTCGGGGTCCGCCAACTCGAAAGACACTCCGTCGAGGTCGAACGCCTCCATGCCGGAAATCCGCACAAGGTCGCTCGCATCGCCGGAGGCATCCACCACGACCTTGCCCTTGAACGCCGCGCCGTCGAAATCAAGCGTCCCTACCGTCCCCGCGCCGCCGGGATAAATTCCGTCCGTTGCGATTATCGTGCCGTTCTTCACAGTCCCCGTGCCGACAATCGCTTTCACTTTCTGCGTGTTGCCGCCGAGGTCGAGAACGCCGCCCTCGAGGCGCACAATCTGATCTTCTGGCAGCGACGTGCCGGCCTGTAGCGCAAGCGTTCCTTCCCTAACCTCCGTTGCGCAAGCGTAGGTGTTTTCCCCCACAAGCGTGAACGTCCCTTCGCCGGACTTCACGAACGCCGGAACGCTTGCGTAGTCGGCCGGGATTTGCGCCGCCGTCGTGTCCGTCTGGTTCGTCAGCGCGGCGAATGCACCGTAGGATCGCGTCGAGTAGCCGGATGTATTGATCTCGCCGCCGTTCACACCAACGTAAAGTTTCTTGACGTTGTTGAACGCGGGCGTTTCGTTCGAGAGCAACGTCAAACGTCCGCCGTCGAATGCAACGGATGTATCGTCGCGGTTTGCGGAGGCGGCATAGACTTTCTTCGCCTTCACTTCGCCGCCGCGCATCATCAAAAGCGCCGTCTCGGAATACACGTCGGAGTCGCCGATTTTGTTCCAATGCGTGTTGAGCGCGATGCCGTTTGCGTCGGAGGTGTCCACAATCCCCGTGCCGTCCACATACAAATAGCCGTTGCTGTAGTCGCCGACCACAAGCGACTTGCCGTTGCCGAGGACAATCTTTCCGCCGCTGATGCGGAAAATGCACGTCGCGCCCTGGCGTCTGCCGATGCTGATGTCGCTGTTGGGTTCGTAGATTGTGCCGCCGGTCATGTTCACTTCGCCCGTGCCGCGCTGGTATGCCGTGGAACCCATCCAAAGGTGTGCGCCGTCGCCGGAAAGGTCGATTAGGGTATCCTCGCCAGAGATGTTGAGAATGCCGCTATCGATACCGAGGAGTCGCGGCCTGAGCGTCGCGCCGCCCGTGACGGTAAGCGACGACGTTGGCGTGTCCTTGCTCTGGTAGCCGATATGGATTTCGGGACTGATGCCGACTTCCGCGCCGTCCGTGAAGACCATCTCGCCGTTGCCTTCCGCCTTGAGCCAGCCGCCGCTCGTATCGGTGAACGTGCCGCCCTTCACAGTTATCTTCCCGGAGCCGGAAACTGCGAAGTCTCCTTTGGAAAGCGTTACTTTAGCGTTATCGAAAAGAACACTCCCGCTGGACGAAGTGATGCCGTCGTTGGAGACCGAGACGTTTGCGCCGCTCTCGAACTCGATTGCGCCGCCTTGTGCGCGGACGAGCCCCAGCGCAACAGCCGAGTTCTCTCGGAACGAAAGCGTCCCTCCGCTCGCATAGAGTTGGTTGAACGAAACCGTAGGGGGCATAACAAGGCGCCCCGCGCCATTCTTGCCGAACGTGCCGTGGTCGGCGGCAAGCGTGCCGTCGGCATTGAAATACGCAAACGTCCCGTCGAGCCATGCGTCGCCCTCCGTGCTGTTGACGTAGAGGTCCAGCGTCGTGCTTGCGCCGTTGAGGTTTATCGGGTTCAAGAAGTGAATGTCGCTCGTGGCGTAGAGTCCGTTTAGGAGGAATTTGGCGGACGGAATGTTGCCGCCGTTCGCGCCGAAAGTGATGCGGCGGTCAACGTCGTTGAAGAGCGTCACGTCGGTGGGGACTACCGCGCTGAAACCGGCGGTTGCACCTTCGAGGATAGAAATCTCGCCCTCACCATCGCCGATATTCTGCGTCACCTTGCCGCTCAGCGGCGCGAACGACGCGGAATGGTTCACGTCCTCCTGGCAGAGTTGCAGGTTGTCCGTCTCCGCAATGCCCTGCCCGAAATCCGCCGCAAGGATGCCCTGCGCCACGACGAGTTTCCCGCCAAAATCGTTTTCGCCCGTGAGCGTCAGCGTGTATGCGCCGGTCTTGGGATTGTAGAGTTCCGTGTCTTCGCCCGAAAGGTCTGATGCGACTGTGACGTGGCCTTCGTCGAGCGAGACGGTGTGTTCGATTTCGCCCTGCACGGTTTCGAGTTCCCGGAGCGCATCGACCTCCGCTATCGACCAGCCCGCGCCGAGCGAAAGTTTCGCGCCTTCGGCAAGCGTAATCTGCCCAACGCCGTCCAGCACCGCAATCGGCAGCGCGTCCGGAGCGTAGGCAACGACTTCTCCTTCATTGATGGTAATGATGCCCGGCTTCCACGTATTACCCGTCGCCATGCGCAGGATGCCAGAGCCGTTTTTCACGAGACCGCCGCTCGTTGCGCCCTCTGCGGCGAGAAGCGGCTTGCCGAGGGAAATGTCGAGCGCGCCGGTATCTATTATGATGCCGCCGTCGCCCGCGAAAACTTCGCCGTTGCCCTGGAAGAGATTTCCGTCCTTGGAGTCCACCGTCACCTTGCCTCCGGCGAACGTCAGCGTGCTGCCCTCGGAAAAGATGAAATTGCGCGTGACGACTTCGCCGCCGCTTGTCACTTCCATGTCTCCGGTTCCGCCACCGGCGTAGTTGTTCGACCACCAGGGGCCTGCATAGACGTGTCCGTTTTCCGTCACCAGCCTGCCAGTCCCGCCGAGCGTCATCTTGCCGTAGCCTCCGCCGCCCACGCACCAGCTCTTGCCGTTGCCGAGGACGACTGTGCCGCCCGTCTGATGCCAGTATCCCTTGCCGGTTCCCTCTGCGCCGAGGTAGCCGTCGCCCGTGATTTCAAGCGTGCCGCCTGTCATATATACAGTGTTGCCGCCGTCGTCGAAAGCTTTGCCCTGCCCGATTTCCACACTCGCCACCTTCAGGGCATCCCCCTCGCGCAAGGTCAGCGCGTTGCCATCGTTCAATGCTATCGTATCGCCCTCGTCGGGCAGTTTATGCTGCCAGCCGTTGTTCCACCAGCCCTTCCAGTAGGAGGAAGTCATAGCCTCTTCGCCCACGCCCTTGTCCCACCACAGCGTATAGCCGCCCGCTTGCGCCATCGCCATCGCCGCACACGCGGCGAGCATCGTCTTCATGGTTTTCATGCCAGCCTCCCTTACTGAAAGATGTATTCTATGTCGTCGAGATAGAACGTCATCTCGTCCGCGCCCACGGTGAACGCAAACGGGGTTTTTATGCGCGTGAGGTCCTGCCAGTCCAGCGCGATGCGGTAGCGCCGCCATTCCTTCGTGAGCGTGACGTTCCCCGTGCCGCCGCTTCCGGAGTCCTTGAAGCGTTCCCTGCCGCACAAGCCACCGCAATAGAAGTTGACCTTTTCACCGCCCTTTTCGCCACGCGCCCAGAAAACGAGCGTGTTGGCCTTGGAGAGGTTGTAGCCGCCGTCGCTCTCACCCCAGTCGTTCGGCGGATCCTGCCACATGATGCCGCCCCACGAGCCGTACCCCTTGGCGCGGATGCGGATGCAGTGCTTGCCGGAATGAGGGTTCTCTTCGCACCATTCCTTCACGGCGAAGTTCCCCGGCTTGCCCATGTAGCCGGAGATGCACCACAAATGCGAAACGTCGTCATAGACCTTCACCGGCACGTCGAGGGGTTCTTTTACCGTCGCCGCCGCGCCGCCGTATGCCGCAAGCATCGCGGCCGCCGCAATCATCGCAAGTTTCATTTCGTCTCCTTCCGTTTAGGCTCTCTGCCTTCGCCGGCCACGGGATGGTTGGCGTATGCCGCGTTGCCCTTGGAATCGAAGCAGAATGCGTAAAGCCTGTATTTGCCGCCGCCGGGCAGTTTCACGCGAACCTTGTCCGTGCCTTGCCCGGAAACAATCGCATCCTTCCACGCAGGCGGCGTCCGCAAATTCTTTTCTTTCTTGCCGTAGTGGACGTGCTCGTCCACAAGCGCCCATTCCCACGTGATCTTGTCTCCGTCCGGGTCGCGCCCGATTACGGACGCGGTGAACTCTTCTCCTTCGGCGAGTTTGTCCTTGGAGACTTTCACGTCCACCACGCGCGGGCAGCGGTTCTTCAACGGCTTGCCCCACAACCGCGCAAGAGTGTTCACCACTTCGAGGCGCGTCCCGTCCGGCAGCATCGTCCCGTACCATGTGGGCGAGCATTCGTTCTTCCATCCCCATGTGAAAACGTATCCGCCAAGGCAGTAGCCTTTGTCCTCGACTATTTTTTCCCATACGGTCTTGTACCACGCGGCTTTGCGCGTCGAAGTCTCCTCCAGCGCGATACCGTTGGAAGCCCTGCCGTGGTCGCCCGGACCTCCCGGCCCGAACTCCGTGATGAAATACGGCATCTTCCCTCCCTGCAGGCGCCAGCGCAGCCCAACGGACGTAGCCCCGCCGTAGGAGTTCAGCCCCAGAAAATCCAGCTCCGGCGCCCACTCCATTATCTGCGTCGTCTTCTCCTGCCAGATGTCCGCAACGACCGTCCCCACGGGATGATTGGGGTCGAGTTCGTGAATCTTTTTCGCAAGGCGGTTGATGAAAGTCCACATTTCTCGCGGATGCTTTTCCCCCAGTTCCATCTCGTTGCCAAGCGTGTAGCACAATAGTGCCGGATGGTTGCGCACCTCGCGCACGGTGTCAATCACTTCCTTGGCCGTCCCCACAAGAGCCTTCTCGTTCGTGTAGTCGAACCCGTGTTCCGCGTGCCCCAGCCAAAAGCCCAGCATCACCATGAGGCCGTTCTTCTCCGCTTCGGCCAGATCCTTCTTCGCTCCGTTCGCAGCCCATGTGCGGAACGTGTTGCCGCCGATTTCGGCCAAGAGGCTTTTAGAGCCGCCTCCCCCGCCGCCGCGCGCAAAGAATTCCTTGCCGTTGACCGTAAGTTTCCACGCGCCTTCCTTTCCCTCTATCTTCACTACCGCCGGTGCCGCCCCGGCCAGCCCCGCCGCGCACGCTACGGCGCACATCATGGCAATTCTCGCAAACATCCTTTTCGCTCCTCCGCTCAATTCCTGGCAACTTCCACGGCGCGGACGGCTGCGGACGTCTTCAGGCGCAGCGTCACGGAGCCCGGCATCACTTCGTCCTCTACCGCATCGAAAATCCTCTTGTAGTCGATGTGGCTCAGCGTCCTTCCACAGTAACGTATCGCAGGGCAGCCGCCGTCGAGGAAACGCCAGTAGCAGTCGTAGGCCTCCACGCCGCACACGGTGAGCGAAGCGCGGCTGTCCTCCGTGAAGTCCATGCAGCCGAGTTTCATGTCAAGCCCGTCGCTTTCGCGCACGACCAGCATTCCGCTTTCCATCGTAAGCGTGGCCGCACGCTGCCGCGCCACGAGCCGCGAGGCGCAATAGACCCCGCCGTCCAGCGTCGAGCCGTCGCCGAACGTCAACGCCCCGCGCACGTCCACCGCCACGCCCTTGCGCACGTCGTCCAGGGAAAAATCCCTCCCCTTTCGCAAATCCGCTCCAAGGAACGCAAGCCCCGCCGCGAGAGCAAGCATCGCCGCCGCCGCATACACCCGCGCCGGAATCGCCCGGCGGACTTTGCGGCGCGCTTCCGCAACCGGCGCTACTTTCTGCGCAAGCGCGGTGTGCAGACGCACCGCCGCGAGATATTCCGCCATGCGCGACGCGTCGGCCTTCACGGCTGAAGCAAGTTCACGCCGCTCTTCGCCGTCCAACGCGCCGTCAAGCGCCTTTTCGACCAAAATCCCGAATCTGTCGCTGTCCATTGTCACAGTCCTTTCCTTCCCGTCATTTTTTCGATGCCCGTGCGCAGCATCGCCCTTGCCCGAGCCAACAGCGAATACACCGCCGCCACGCTTGTTCCTTTCATTTCCGATATTTCCTGCGCGGAGTATCCCGCCAAATATTTCATTCGCAAAACTTCGCGCTCGCGCTTGGGCAGACGCTCCAGGCACGGCATCACCGCAAGCGCGGCTGCGCGTGAGTCCTCCGCAGGCGTTTCTGCGGCCGCGTCGATTTTCGCGGCAAGTTCCGAATCGAACACCACAAAGCGCCCTTCGCGCATGCGGTCGGTCTTTTCGCTGCGCATTTGCCACCACGCCACCGCACGCGCCCAGGGCAGGAATGGACGCGATGCATCGTATTCGGCGAAATGCGCAAGTATCCAGGCGTTCACCCGCCCAAGCGCATCGTCCACCAGCGAGGGATCCATCGTCAAGGCATGGATATGGACGCGCAGCTCGAACTGCGCCTCCACCAGCAACTTTGAAACCTCCTCAAAACGATCCATCCGCCAATCCTGCTTTACCGTCTAGTATATATTAGCACAGATGCTGCGGAATTTGTCAAAAAAAAACGAAAAATATTTTTCCACCGTCACTTCAGTGCATTGAACGGGATGTAAAAACAACCACGAAATACACGAAATACACGAAAATGAAAAAAGGCTCGCGCAACGAACGCGACGAACGCAACGGTCTCTAAAACCTTTGTGGACTTCGTGAACTTTGTGTGAGACATTTTCGTGTATTTCGTGTATTTCGTGGTTGTTTTATTTATGCGGAGCGACGAGATTACAGACGGCGGCAAGCCAATCCCCCAATGCCGGGTCGGCACGTTTCCACAGAATAAAACCACGAAATACACGAAAATGGAAAATATCTCGCGCAACGAACGCGATGAACGCAACGGCCTCTAAAAACTTGGTGAACTTCGTGGACTTTGTGTGAAACATTTTCGTGTATTTCGTGTATTTCGTGGTTGTTTATTTGTGCGTGGCGACGAGATTACAGAC
>JAFVCR010000024.1 GCA_017479035.1 Kiritimatiellia bacterium
CTCCGAAGATGCCGAAGGATGCGTTGATCGTAGTGAATCTTTCCGGACGCGGGGACAAGGATATGGCATCCATCATGAATTGGAAAAAGCAAAGAGGCATCGCATGAACAGGATACAGAAACTTTTTGCGGCAAAGAAGGGTGTTTTCACGGCGTTTCTAACGATAGGCGCGCCTACGCTGGATGGGAGCATCGCTGCGGCTAAAAAACTGCTTGCGAGCGGTGCGGACATTCTGGAGCTAGGCGTTCCTTTTTCCGACCCTATGGCGGACGGGCCTGTGATACGCGAGGCTGCGGGAATTGCGCTTGGGCATGGCGTGACGCTGGCGGACGTGCTGGCGGCGGCAAAGGTCATACGTGCGGATTTCCCCTATGCGCCGCTTGTGGTGTTCTCGTACTACAACGTGATTTTCAAGTACGGGCTTGAGCGTTTTGCAAAGGATGCCGTATCTGCGGGAGTGGATGCAGTGCTTGCCGTTGACGTGCCTGTGGAAGAGCGTGACGAACTGCTTGCGCCGCTGCGCAAAGAAGGTCTGACGCTCGTGCCGCTTGTAGCACCTACGACATCGATAGAACGCTGCGCGAAAATCGCAGAAGGGCTGGAAGATTCCTTTTTGTATGCGGTAACGGTGCGCGGCGTTACGGGGACGCGCACGGAGTTGCCGCCGGAACTTGCAGAAAGGCTTGCTGCGATAAAGCGTGCGGTGAAGATGCCTGTGTGCGCGGGTTTTGGCGTTTCTACGCACGAGCAGGCGGAGATGATTTCGCGCGTGGCGGACGGATTCGTGGTGGGAAGCGCACTCGTAAAAAAGACGCTTCTCCCCGATGCGGAGGCTACAGGATTTGCGGAAATGGAACGGCTGGCGAGTGAAATCGCTACGCCCGGCGGATATGTTTGAGATAGGAATGCTTGCGCATGAAGATAGCCTTCTACGTCAATGTGCAGAAAGATGAAGCCGTGCGCGAGGTCGCACGGCTCAAGGTGTTGGCGCACGAGGCAGGGCTTGATGTGGAGGATGACGCGAAGAACGCGAACGTGGCGGTGGTGCTAGGCGGGGACGGCACCATGCTGCGCGCCGCGCACGAGTTGGAGGACATACCGCTTCTTGGATTGAATTTGGGGACGCTTGGATACCTTGCGGCGGTTGAGCGCGAGCATTTTGCGGATGCGTTCGCGGCATTGGCGCAGAGGCGGTTTTCCATTTCGCGGCGCACGATTCTTGCAGTCAGCAAAGGTGCGGAAAAGCGCCGAGCATTGAACGACGTGGTGATTTCGCGCGGCGAAACGGGGCACATGGCGGTGCTGGCCTTGAACGTGAACGGCGAAGATATAACAGATTTTTTCGCGGACGGACTTGTAGTGGCGACACCCACGGGGTCGACGGCATATTCCTTGAGTGCAGGAGGCCCGCTGCTGTTGCCGGACACGCCGAGCATAGTGATTACGCCTATATGCCCGCACGCGCTCGCTAGCCGCCCGATAGTATTGCCCGACGATGCAAAACTCAAGATAAGAGTGCGCTTCCGCGAAACGGAATTGGCAAGGTATGCCGTGTTTGCCGATGGAGAAACGGTATTTACGCCGGAGTGCGGAGAAGAAGTGGAGATTTGCAAATCGTCGCGGAACGTGGCACTTGTGTGCCTTGCCGGCTACAATCCCTACAGGGTGCTCACGCGAAAACTCGGCTGGGGAGGGAGTTCCATAAAATGAACGCTGATGCGCTTGCCGCGCTTGAAGAACGTCTTGGATGGAAGTTCAAGGATAGGGCTTTGCTGAAATGTGCGTTGACGGCACCATCGTGCCGCATGGACAGACCTGACGAGCAGGACAACCAGCGGCTGGAATTTCTTGGGGATGCGGTGTTCGGCGTGCTGACCGCAGAGGCGTTATACAAGGCGTGGCCGGAAGAGCAGGAAGGCGCGCTTACCGTGCGCCGCGTGCATATCGTTTCCGGCACGGCACTTGCGGCGGTGGCGGAGGGTTTGCGCATTGGCGAAGTATTGCGCCGCAACCAGAATGCGCAACCGCTCGCAAAAGGTGCCAAGATACTTGCCGATGCGATGGAAGCGTTGATGGGAGCCGTATGGCTGGACGGAGGCATCGATGCGGCCAAAAAAGTTTTCGGAAAATTGAATCTGCCTGTGGAGGGCAAGCTGGACGAATGGCGCGAAAATCCCAAGGGGCATTTGCAGATACTCGCGCAATCCCGCAGTCGTGGTCGCAGCCCGGCGTACGAACTGGTGTCGCGCACGGGGCCTGCGCATGCGCCGATATTCACAGTGCGCGTTGCCGCACCGCCTCTTGGCGAGGCCATAGGCAATGCCGGATCGCTGAAACAAGCGGAGCAGGCGGCGGCGGCGGCACTTCTTGAGAGGCTTTCCAATGCGGGCGAGGATGTTTCGATACGCGCAGCGTCCGCGCGAACGTGTGAAACGAGCAAGGTTTGAGACCATGAACGATACTGCACCTTTGAATTTGAAATTGGAGAATCCGCTTGTCGTGTTCGATCTGGAGACGACAGGCGTAGTGGCGGGAAGCGACCATATAATCGAACTTGCCGCGATCAAGGTAATGCCGGACGGTACGGAAATACGCAAGTGCTGGCTGCTCAATCCGTGCTGCCGCATTCCGCCGGAAACCTCCGCCATACACGGCATAACGGATGCGATGGTGAAAGACTGCCCAACGTTCAAGGAACGATCGCGCGAGATTTACGATTTCTTCGAGGGGTGCGATCTGGGCGGGTTCAATTCGGACCGGTTCGATATTCCATGCCTGGAGGCGGAGTTCGAACGTGCCGGTTTCAATCTTGCAGCCGCGCAACGCAACCACATCGACGTGCAGCGCATATACCACAAAATGGAGCCGCGCGATTTGACCGCCGCAGTGAGGTTCTACTGCAACCGCGATCATGCAGGAGCGCATGGAGCCGAAGCGGATGCCCAAGCCACGCTGGATGTCCTAAAGGCGCAGTTGGCAAAATATGCCGCACTTCCAAAGGATTCCGCCGCGCTGGACGGATACCTTGCACCGCGTGATCCTCTCAATGCCGACCGTGCGGGACTCGTGCGGTGGAACAAGAACAAGCGGGGATGGATGATAAATTTCGGGCAGAAGAAGGGTGCCATGCTGCGCGATCTTTTCGCGCACGAGCAGAGTTATCTGCGGTGGATATGCAAGGGTACGTTCGATGCGGACGTACGCGCCATCTGCCGCGACCTTCTCGAGCACGGCAAACTGCCGCCGCCGCCGAAAGGCATGGCGGCACAATGACCAACGGAGGATTGCAATGAAATCGAAAAGCCTTTTTATAGTAATTTCCGCGCCGAGCGGCTGCGGGAAGACAACGCTCGTGGACATGCTTTTGCAGGAGTATCCGGAAATAGGATATTCGGTGTCGTGCACGACGCGCGCGCCGCGCAAAGGCGAAGAGGATGGCATAGATTACCATTTCCTCTCCGAAAAACGTTTCAAGGAACTGCTTGCGCAGAGTGCGTTTCTAGAATGGGCGGAGGTGCACGGCAATTATTACGGCACGCTGCTTGCGCCGATAGAGGATATGCTCAACGAGGGTTCGTCCGTATTGCTAGATATTGACGTTGCCGGAGCCGCCAAAATCCGCGAATACATACATTCACTGCTGAAGGGTGACCCGCTGCGCGAAGGGTTTATGGATGTTTTCATACTGCCGCCCGACATGGAGGAATTGCGCCGCCGTCTTGAGGGGCGCGGCACGGATTCGCCGGAGACGATAGAAAAGCGGCTTGCAAACGCCGAGAAGGAAATCGCCCGCGCGGGGGAATATCTATATCGCGTCACAAATGACGACCTCGGCATTGCATACCGCCGATTGGTCGACTTGATAGAAGTGGCCGCCGGACGGCAGTGAAGCAGCGTAGAGGCCACAATGAGAATAGTGCTTGGTGTTACAGGATCCATAGCCGCATACAAGGCATGCGCACTCGTCCGGCTGTTTGTGAAAGCAGGTCACGATGTGCATGTTGTTATGACGGCGCACGCGCAGGAGTTCGTGACTCCGCTCACATTCCAGACACTTTCGCGCAACAAGGTGGAGACGGAGATGTTTGCACCTGCGCAGGAGTGGAATCCAAAGCATATTTCGCTTGCAACCGCAGCCGACACAGTGGTGGTAGCCCCCGCCACCGCCAATATCATCGCGAAAATGGCCAACGGTATTGCGGACGATGTACTTTCGAGCCTGTTGCTTGCGACGAAGGCGCGGATTTTTGTTGCGCCCGCGATGAATACTGGAATGTGGGAGAATCCTGCGACACAACGCAACATTGCAACATTGAAAGCGCAGGGAGTGCGGTTTGTTGCACCGCAAACAGGCGAACTTGCTTGCGCAACTACGGGCCCGGGCCGTATGGCCGAGGTGGAAGACATCTTCGCCGCGATTGCCGAATAATCACATCCGTTTTCCCCGCCAATCCCTGCGGAGCATGCCGCATTTGCGGCTGTCCGCCGCAGGGGTAGTTTCGGTGTCCGCTTTTGTTTTCCGTGTCCCTTTATCGTAAAATCCGCATGAAACACTGCTAGGTGCTTGTTTTGATGTTGCAAGTGCGGTTTAAATATGATATAATTCTAATTCCGTCGCTCAAAGACGAGGACGGCGCGGCAGAAAACCGTGATTATGGACAAACCTAAATAAAGTACAAACAATGGCTATTCGCAAGCCCACCAAAGCGGCGGAAAAATCGGCAGTGTTCGCCGAATTCCTTTCCACCGTGGCAAAAGACACAAAGTTCACCCCGGGAGAGATCGTCGAAGGAACCGTAAGCGCGGTCAAGGGCGACGACGTATTCGTCGACATCGGCTACAAGTCGGAGGGCGTGGTGCCCTTGGACGAATTCAAAGAAGGCGAGGAGGTCAAGCCCGGTTACAAGTTCAAGGTGAAACTCATCGATCTCGAGAGCGATCGCACCGGTATGGTGGTGCTCTCCAAGAAGAGCGCCGACGAGCAGATCCGCTGGCAGCAGGTGCTCGAGCGCTACACCGAAGGCAGCGTCGTCAACGGGACGATCCGCCAGCAGGTTCGCGGCGGTCTCATCGTCGACATCGACGGCATCGAAGCGTTCCTTCCCGGTTCGCAGGTGGAAGTTACGCCGGTTAGGGATCTTGCTCCCTACATCGGGCAGTCGTTCGATTTCAAGGTTATCAAGATTTCCAACGAGCGCAAGAATATCATTGTGTCCCGCCGCGAACTCGTGGAGGGGACGATGGCAGAGAAGAAGGCCGAACTTCTTGCAAATCTCCAGAAGGGCGAAGTGCGCAAGGGCCGCGTGAAAAACATCACCGACTTCGGTGCGTTTGTAGACCTCGACGGCATCGACGGACTTCTCCACATTACGGACATGTCTTGGGGACGCGTCAAGCATCCCAGCGAAGTACTCAAGGTCGGGCAGGAACTCGACGTCATGGTGCTCGACATCGACCGCGACAAGGAGCGCATCTCCCTCGGTCTCAAGCAGACTACGGACAATCCCTGGGCAACGATTGCGGAGAACTATCCCGTGGGCAGCCGCGTGCGCGGCAAGGTCGTCAATCTTGCGGCATACGGCGCATTCGTGGAAATCGCGCCTGGCATCGAAGGGCTCGTGCACATCAGCGAGTTCTCTTGGACCAAGCGCGTTGCACGTGCAAGCGATATGCTCAACGTGGGCGACGAAGTTGACGTGGCGGTGCTTTCCGTGGACAGCGAAAACCAGAAGATCGCACTCGGCATCCGCCAGACGCAGGACAACCCGTGGGACAGCGTGCAGGATCGCTACCCCGTGGGCAGCCACGTGAGCGGCAAGGTGCGCAATTTCACGACATACGGTGCGTTCGTGGAACTCGAAGAGGGCATCGACGGCATGATCCACGTCAGCGATATGAGCTGGACGCGCAAGATCAACCATCCTTCCGAATGCCTCCAGAAGGGGCAGCAGGTGGAAGCGGTCGTCCTCGACGTCAATGTCAAGGAACAGCGCATTTCCCTCGGCCTCAAGCAGGCGCAGAACGATCCTTGGAGCGGCATCGCCGAGAAATATCCGGTTGGAGCGATTGTCAAGGGCAAGGTTTCCAAGATTGCGTCCTTCGGCGCGTTTGTGGAACTCGAAGACGGCGTGGACGGCCTCGTGCACATCTCGCAGATCTCCGACCAGCGCATCGACAAGGTCAAAGACGCGTTGCAGGTCGGTCAGGAAGTCGAGGCACGTGTGGTCAAGGTTGATCGCGCCGAGCGTCGCATCGGTCTTTCCATCCGTGCGGTGGGCATGAGCGATGCTGAACTGCGCGAACTTGAAGCGGACGACGAGCAGAACGGTACCAGCGCGCTTGCGGGTTCTTCCGAGGCGTTCGGCGCACTCGGCTCCGCATTCGACGAAGCGTTCTCGAACGTCGAGTGGAAACCCGGCGAAGGCAAGTAATTCCAAAACGAAAGGATCTTGAAAATGTCACGAGTTTGTGAAATATGCGGCAAAGGCCCTAGCGCGGGTCGGCACATCGTGCGCAAAGGTTCGCCCAAGTACAAAGGCGGCATCGGTTTGCACACGACGGGCATTTCCAACCGCCGCTTTCTGCCAAACCTGCACAACGTGCGCGTAAAGGATGCGGCCGGCAATGTGACGCACAAGAAGGTGTGCGCCAAGTGCATCCGCTCCGGCAAGATTACCAAGGCGTAATCAAATCGCCAGAGCGCAGACCTGCTGATGCAAGGTCGAGGCCGCCGGATTGCCCGGCGGCCTTTAAGTTTTCATGGTGCGTTTGCCACATTTCTCTGCAACGAGGAGCAGCGGATGTATCGAAATTGAACAAAAACGCCTGTCACAGACAGGCGATTTTACCGAAGCAGGGGACGCAACTTCTTCGATCCCCGTACTCTGGCGCGGGATTATTCAATGGTTTTCATGTATGCGGCAAGTCCACCTGCACGGATCAGATCCTGCATGAATGGAGGGAACGGCTCGGCAGAAAATACTTTTCCGGTCGTTTCGTCCACGATTTTGCCGGTATCGAAATCCACGCTTACGCGGTCGCCTTTTGCGATTGCCTCTGCGGCCTCCGGGCACTCCAGTATGGGCAGACCGATATTGAGCGCGTTGCGGTAGAAGATCCTTGCGAACGTAGAGGCTATTACGCACGATACTCCTGCTGCCTTGATAGAGGCTGGTGCGTGCTCGCGGCTGGAGCCGCACCCGAAATTTCTGCCGGCTACGATAATGTCGCCAGGTTTTACGCTGGAGGCGAATGCCGCATCGATGTCTTCCATGCAGTGCCGCGCGAGTTCGCCCATGTCGGGCGTATTGAGATAGCGCGCGGGGATTATCACATCCGTATCGACATTGTCGCCATACTTGAAAACGCTTCCTTCGATTTTCATTTGCAAACCTCCTCGGGATCGGCTATTTCGCCTTTAATCGCCGATGCTGCGGCCACTGCGGGCGAGGCGAGGTATATCTCGCTTTCGATATGCCCCATGCGGCCCACGAAATTGCGGTTGGTGGTGGTTACTGCGCGCTCGCCCTTGGCAAGTATGCCCATGTATCCGCCAAGGCACGGCCCGCATGTGGGTGTGGAGACGACGCATCCGGCCTCCGCAAACGTTTTGAGATAGCCTTTTTCCAAAGCCTCCAGCCAAATCTTTTGCGTGGCTGGTATTACTATTGCGCGGACGTGCCTTGCGACCTTTCTGCCTTTGATTATTTCTGCGGCGATGGCAAGATCGCTTATACGCCCGTTGGTGCAAGAGCCTATCACGACCTGGTCGATCTTGATGCCTTTGGCTTCGTCGATCGTTTTCGTGTTCTCCGGCAGATGCGGGAATGCCACAGTCGGACGGAGACTTGAAAGGTCTATTTCAATGGTGCGCACGTATTCGGCATCAGCGTCTGCGGTTTCTATGACAGGCTCCTTTGCGCCGTGCTCTTTCAGGTATTCAAGGCAGGCGGCATCAACAGGGAAAATTCCGTTCTTTGCGCCCGCTTCTATAGCCATGTTCGCGATGGTGAAACGATCGTCCATAGTGAGGTTGGCGATGCCGTCTCCAGTGAATTCCAGGCTCATGTAGCGCGCGCCGTCTACGCCGATCATGCCGATGAGATGGAGGACGAGGTCTTTGCCGCTTACCCATTTGGGCTTGGCACCGATAACTACAACCTTGATTGCCGCCGGAACCTTGAACCATGTCTTGCCGGTGGCCATTCCGCAGGCCATGTCGGTAGAGCCGATGCCGGTGGAGAACGCGCCGAGAGCGCCGTATGTGCAGGTGTGGCTGTCCGCGCCGATGACGCAATCGCCTGCCGTGACGAGGCCTGTTTCCGGCAGGAGCGCGTGTTCCACGCCGCAATCGTGCCCGACCTCGAAGTAGTTTGTTATGTGCTGTTCGTTGGCGAAATTGCGCATGGTGGCGCACTGCGCGGCGGCTTTGATGTCCTTGTTGGGGGTGAAATGATCGGGGACGAGCGCGATTTTATCCTTGTCGAACACGCATTTGCGGGAGAATTTGGGGAATTCGCCCACTGCGACGGGTGTCGTGATGTCGTTGCCGAGAACTAGATCCAGATTGGCCAAAATCAATTCACCCGCATGCACTTCACTTTTGGCAGCGTGCCGCGCGAGTATCTTTTGCGTCATTGTCATGCCCATTTTGTGGTGACTCCTTTCATTGCCGGGCTTGTAAACGTTGCGGCATTATACCATAAAATCTATATTTCCGCAAACCATTTGCTTGCAATACTTGTTGCACGGGAATGGGATTTATGCTAGAATGTCGCAAAATGGCAGTTCACGGCAAGAGCGTACGCAAAGCGGGGCAGACGGCGGCGGAGTATGTGATAGTCTTCGCATTGCTGCTTGGCGCGGCTTGGGCGGCGATGATTCTGTTGCGGGCTGTCAGGACGGAAAACGCGCTTGTGCACGAGGCTGTGGCGGGCGAATATCCGTGAATCGCTTACAGGAGGAAACACATGAAGACAAAAAGCACAAAGCGCGGCCAGACGATGGTCGAATACATCCTTATCGTGGCGTTGATCGCAATTGCGCTCATAGGCGTGGTGGCGGCATTCTCGAAGGGGACGGGACGGCTGTTCAGCGGCGTGACAAGCAAGATCAACGAAGATGCCGGCGACGAGGCGCGCAACATTGCAGACGACATCTCTGGCGACACCATCCGCGAACTTTCGGAAGATTGATGGCAAGCGCGTTGTTCTTTTCTGCATGCAGATTGCATTTTGCGGGCGCGAGATTTCTTGCGTCCGCAAAATGCAATCTGCAAACGGCAAAGAGCGGCCGGCGGCAAGGGCAGGCGATGGCGGAGAGCGTCATTGCGCTATTCTTCATACTTGTGGTGTTCCTTTTGGCATGGGATGCTATCGGTGCGTTCCAGACAAAGATATTCCTCGAGCATGCGGCGGCAAGGGTGGCGCGTGCGAGATCCGTGGGGTTGAACCGTTTTATGTGTTTGAAGAGTGCACGCGTGGCTACGATGCCAGTGGCGGGAGAGTCGCTTCTGGACGATGTTCCGCGCCAGGCCGCATACAACCGCGCCGGGGCTTATCTGGCAAGCGAAGATCCTGCGGAGGCGCGTGGAATACTTGACTATGAACTGTGGGATGCAATGCGCCTTGAGGCAAGTATCGATGGCAATGTGGCGCACGTGGATGTGGAAATGCCGGCGCGTGAAACGCCGGAGCTTGCACGGCTTCTAGGGGAAGATGGCGTAGGTGCGAGTGCGGTGGCACCGCATGGCAGTGCGCAGATCGAGGCACACTTCCCGTTGTATATGCTTGACGGGGGGCTGTGATGGGTATGCGGCGCGGACAGACAGCGCTCTTGTTTATGGTGCTGATAGCGGTGCTGGCGTTCATGGTTATGATGGGCGCGGATGCGTTCTTCTCCATTTCCCGCAAAAACCGTTTGCAGAATGCGGGTGATGCGGCGGCACTTGCAGCGGCGCGGGCGCAGGGGCGTTTGATAAACGAAGTGGGGAGGCTAAATCTCGCGCGGGCGGATGCTTTTCTGCGCGGGGATGTGCGTGCTGCCGACGAGTTTCTTGCGGAGGCCAGGCGGCTTGTGCTTGCAGGGCCAGTGGAAAACGCGTTCACCGCAGCGCAGGATGCCGCGCGCGAAAACCATGCATTCAACAATCCAGAAGCGGTGGATTTCCTATACGAGCGTAACAATTGGCTGATGCGGGAAGTGCTGGCAACGCTGCCAGCAGAGCATCGCGGCGATTTGCAGGAGTATGCTGGTACTCTAGCGTACATACTTGCCGGCGAAGCGGGTGCCGGCGGTATCGCCGCCGCGCCGGATAACATGAAACTTTTTGATTTCGAGCCACAGAACCATTTGCTGTATTCGCAAGCGTTCTACGAGGCCGTGATGGGGCGCAACTGGTGCTGGTTCCATTTCAACGCGATGGACGTGCTAGCGGGGTACAAGTCCTATCACGATTGGTCTCCGCTGCCGGTAGCCGCGCCGCTAAAGGATTTCGAGAATTCCGAAATTTTCCCTCTTCTGCTTGTGAGAAAGAGCGCAAACGCGCTAGACATGTGCGGCGCGGAGAATTTGCTGGAGCAGATGCAGCGGCACGGGTTCGCAAAATGGGCGGATTCGCAAGATCTCGTAACCAATCAACTCTTGAATGCAGTGCAAACGTGGTATTGCTACGACGATGCAGAGTGGGGCGGATGGGAAGAAGAATGCGAACTGCAGGAATTCATGACAGGTGCGGTATTGCCAGAATACGATGTGGCCGGCGCGGATGCAGTGGCGCGTGTGGAGGCGGATGGAAGCGTATGGTCGGCGGCGGCAAAACCGTTTGGCACGATAGAAACGAAAGACGGCGGGCGGATGAAAGCCACTGCGTTGGGATGGTTTGTAGTGCCGGCATTTACTTCGGCGCGATTGATTCCTCTCGATGCGGCGCATGGCGGGGATGCGCGGCAGACATCGTTTGACTGGATGCACCATGCGTTCTTCCATCTGCCGCGATACATGGAAAGCGGGCCTGCAATGCTGCCGGCGGAATGCCGGTGGTGCAATGCGTTGAAAACATGGGAACGAGATTCCTTCCGCCGCGCCGGCGTGCTGTGGCTGAAGGTGCATTCCAACGAATGCCGCAGACCGCGTGGCGGCGGCACGCACTATTCGGGAGGGCGCAGGCATGGCCACTGATGCGAATAGTTTGCAAACTGCAAAACGCAACCATTCCCGGGGACAGGCGTTCATCGAAACCGCATTGCTGCTGCTAGCGTTTTTGCTGGTGGCGGCGGCGTTTGCGTTCATTGCGGAATGCACAGTGGCATCGCTGAAAATGCAGAACACCATACGTGCGGATGCAGGGCGGATTGCCTTGAACTCCACGGCGGGTGTGCAGTCCAGCAACATTGTGGCATGGCATAAAGGGAGCGACGGCGAGCCGTTTACCGCAGACGATAAAAAAAGTACCGGCGTACTCCGCATACTCGCTGCGTTTGCCGACAATGCGTTCGTTACAAAAAAGGACGAGGAGATTGTAGAGGTGCCGCCGCTAGCCGAAGAGTTCCTCGTGGGAGACGAAAAAGTGAGAACATCTTTCCAAGTCTCCATGCCCGTGATGGGCTTTTGATACATTGGACGTAAAATGCGACCCGTGTCTTTACAATAATCGTAATGGATTGAATTGGATTCAAAGCCTTTGCCGCAGAATCCGTGCCGAAGGAGTTTCCTTTCGTGTGGCATAATGAAGTGCATGCTACAGGCGTTTGCGCGAAAATTCAAAGTATCGAAAATAAAATCCGTGCAGACGGAATCTTTTAACAGGCACGGGATGTGTGGTGGCACGGGTTTGCTGTATCCATTCTGCAAGGGCAAGGATAGAAGGAAATGGACGAAAGCGGCCAGCGGCAAGGGCTTTACGAAAGCGCAAACGAACACGATGCTTGCGGAGTGGGCATGGTGGCGGATCTCTACGATCGTGCAAGCCACGCCATTGTGAAGGATGCCTTGGGCATACTCAAACGCTTGACGCATCGCGGCGCGACCGGCAACGACCCGTTGACGGGCGATGGCGCGGGCATTCTCTTGAAGATCCCCGATGCGTTTTTCCGCAAAACCGTGCCGCAGCTGGAGGGCGTGGCGCGATATGGCGTGGCGATGGTGTTCGGCGGAGAAGGGGAGGAGGCCGTATTCGAGGAGACGATCGGCAACGAAGGCGGGCGCATCCTTGCCTGGCGCGACGTGCCGGTGGATCCATCGGCGGTGGGGCCGGTGGCGCGTTCGGTGATGCCGCGTATACGGCAGGTGTTCATCGGCGCGGAGGGAGGGGCGGATTTCGAGCGCAAGCTTTTCGTGATGCGAAGGCTCGTGGAAAAGAAGACGAAGGGGATGTACATCTGTTCCATGTCGTCGCGGACGGTGGTGTACAAGGGTTTGCTGCTGGCGGCGCAGGCGGAGGAGTTCTATCCCGATTTGAAGGACGGAGACTTCGCCACTTCCCTCGCGCTCGTCCACCAGCGTTATTCCACAAATACTTTCCCGACATGGGAACTGGCGCATCCGTTCCGCTGCCTTGCACACAACGGCGAGATCAACACTCTGCGGGGAAATCTGAACGCGCTCAAGGCGCGCGAGAAACTTTTGAAGAGCGATCTTTTCGGCGAGGATCTCGCAAAACTCCTCCCGCTCGTGAAGGATGGCCAGAGCGACAGCGCGTCCCTCGACAACATGTTCGAGCTTCTCGTGGCCGCCGGGCGCGAGGCTCCTCACGCGATGATGATGCTGATGCCGCAGGCGTGGGGCGCGAAGTATGCGATGGGGCACGATGCAAGAGGGTTCTACGAATACCATTCCGCGCTGATGGAGCCGTGGGACGGCCCGGCGGCGGTGGCATTCACGGACGGCATAAACGCGGGCGCCGCGCTGGACCGGAACGGGCTGCGGCCCGCGAGGTGGACTCTTGCGAAGAACGGGCTGTTTGTGCTTGCAAGCGAGACCGGCGTGCTGGACATCGCGCCGCAGGATGTGGTGAGGCACGGGCGGCTGCGGCCGGGTGCGCTAGTTTATCTTGATCTCGTCCACCACCGCCTGATGGAGGATGCGGAAATCAAGACGTTCTACGCGCGGCGCAAACCATACCGCCGATGGGTTGCTGAAAACCGCATCCCGGTGCAGGGGCTTTTCGCGGAGATCACGCCGGCGGCGGTGAAGGACGATCTCGCAGCGGAGCACAGGCGCTTCGGCTATACGGACGAGGACGTGCGGCTTGTGATTTCACCGATGGCGGAAAACGGACAGGAGCCGGTGGGCTCGATGGGCAACGATGCCGCGCTCGCGGTCTTGAGCCGCAAGCCGCGTTTGCTGTTCGATTATTTCCGGCAGCTTTTTGCGCAGGTCACGAATCCACCGATAGATCCCATCCGCGAAGAACTCGTGATGAGCATCATGACCTACATCGGCAACGTGGGCAACATCCTCGACGAAGGCCCGCAGCACGCCAGGATAATCAAACTCCAGCGGCCCGTATTGACGGACGACGATGTGGAACGCCTACAGACAGTGGCCGATCGCGGCTATCCGGCGGTGACGCTGCCGATGTCGTTTGCAGGAGACATGGAGAGGGCGCTTGCGATACTTGCGCAGAACGCAGTCCAGTCAGTAAAAGCGGGTGCGCGGATAGTCGTCTTGAGCGACCGCAATCTGCCGGAAGGCGAGATACCGATACCGAGCCTTTTGGCGACGGCGGCTGTTAACAGGGCGCTTGTGGATGCGGCGTTGAGGAGCGAGACGGGGCTGGTGGTGTCGTCCGGCGAAGTGCGGGAGGTGATGCATTACGCGCTTCTTTTGGGATACGGCGCGACGGCGATAAATCCGTGGCTTGCGCTGGAGACGGTGGTGTCGCTGAACGCGGGAGACCCGGTGGGCGCCACGACGCGCTACGTCAAGGCCGTTGACAAAGGGCTTTTGAAGATAATGTCCAAGATGGGCATTTCCACTTTGCGGAGCTATCGCGGCGCGCAGATTTTCGAAGCGGTGGGGCTCGGACGCGATATTGTGGAGAAGTATTTTACGGGCACGGCAAGCCGCGTGGACGGCATCGGATTAGAGGAAATAGCAGAGGACGCGCGCCGCCGCGCCGCAGGGGAACTCCACGACGGCGAATACCGTTGGCGCAAGGACGGCGAAGACCATCTCTGGACACCGGAGACGCTGACGCTGTTCCGCCAGGCCGTGCGCGAAGGCGACGAGGAAAAATTCCTCCGCTACGAGGCTGCTGTGAACGATCTGCACAAGCACCGAGTAACGCTGCGCAGTCTGTTCGCGTTCAAGAAAACAAAGGCTGTGCCGCTCAACGAGGTGGAAAGCACGGAGGAGATAATAAAGCATTTCGTGGGCGGCGCGATGAGCCTGGGGTCGCTCTCGCCGGAAGCGCACGAGACGATCGCGCAGGCTTTGAACGGCCTAGGCACTATGTCCAACTGCGGAGAAGGCGGCGAAAACGCCGAACGCTTCGGCACGGACAAAAACTGCGGCATAAAGCAGGTGGCATCGGGGCGGTTCGGCGTTACGATAGACTACCTGCGCAACGCGAAAGACATACAGATAAAACTTGCGCAGGGCGCAAAGCCCGGAGAAGGCGGGCAGCTGCCCGCGCACAAGGTCAACAGGTTCGTGGCGTCGTTGCGCCATTCCATGCCGGGAGTGACGCTCATCTCGCCGCCGCCGCACCACGACATCTATTCGATAGAAGACCTTGCACAGCTTATTTACGATTTGCATTGCGCGAACCCTGCGGCGCGTGTCAGCGTCAAGTTGGTTTCGGAAGCCGGTGTCGGCACGATCGCCGCAGGGGTTGCCAAGGCAAAAGCCGATGTGGTGCTTGTTTCCGGCGGCGACGGAGGGACGGGTGCGGCACCGCTGTCGTCCATGAAGCATGCGGGCATTCCGTGGGAACTCGGCCTTGCCGAAACGCAGCAGACGCTGGTGAAAAACAATCTGCGCGGATCGGTGCGCGTCCAGGTGGACGGGCAGCTGAAGACTGCGCGTGATGTTGTGATAGGAGCGATCCTTGGCGCGAACGAATTTGGTTTCGGCACCACGATGCTTGTGGCACTCGGATGCATACAGGATCGCCGCTGCCACTGCAACACATGCCCCGTGGGAATCGCCACGCAGGATGCTTGCCTGCGCCAGAAGTTCTCCGGCAAGAAGGAGCACTTGCAGAATTTCTTTCGTTTCCTCGCGGCGGACGTGCGCCGCATACTCGCGGCGTTGGGGTTGCGTTCGCTAGACGAAGCGATAGGCCGCACGGATCTTCTTGAAACATTGCCGAACGAGTTGCATCTGGACTTCTCGCGCATTCTGCTGCCTACGCACGGAAACGCAAGCGGCGCAAAAGGCGAAAGAACATTGGACAACTACGACCGCAGGGAACTGCTGGACGCGTGCGCGGAAGCGGTGGCGGAGGGAAAACCCGTAGTGTTGAAGAGGACGATCCGCAACGAGAACCGCACGGCGGGAACGGAACTTTCCGGAGAAATCGCGGCGCGCCACGGCGCGAAAGGTTTGCCGGAAGGGACTGTGACGGTGGATTTCACGGGCGTGGCGGGGCAGAGTTTCGGAGCGTTTCTCGCGCATGGAGTTACGTTCAATTTGCGCGGCGAGGCCAACGACTACGTAGGGAAAGGACTTTCGGGAGGAATCATCACGCTTGCGCCGCCGAAGGGGGCGGGATTCGCCGCAGAGGAGAACGTCCTTGCCGGCAACGTGATTGCATACGGTGCGACGGAAGGCGCGATATATATCAACGGCCAAGCGGGAGAGCGTTTCGGCGTGCGCAATTCCGGCGCGACGCTCGTGGCCGAAGGCATTGGCGACCACGGCTGCGAATATATGACGGGCGGCAGAGTGGTGATCCTCGGCAAGACGGGAGTGAACTTCGCGGCGGGCATGACGGGAGGCCTTGCATACATCTATGACGAGCGAGGGAATTTCGATCTGTCGTGCAATCTCGCCGGAGTGGATCTTGAAACCGTTGAAGCGGGAACGCCAGAAGAGACGGAACTGAAAGCCATACTCGCAGAACATTTTGCGCGGACTGGTTCGCCGAAGGCAAAAGCACTTCTCGATGGATGGCTGGATGCACGCGCGAAATTCACGCTTGTATTCCCGGTGGAATACAAGGCCGCACTTGCAAAGTAAAGGATTTGCCGATATGGAACGCATACACAATTGCTATCGCCCGGTTCGCGAGCGCGTGAAGGATTTTGCCGAAGTCGAACGGCGGCTTTCTGAAAAGGAAGTGCGTGAACAGACAGCCCGCTGCATGGACTGCGGCATTCCGTTTTGCCACGGTGCGGGTTGCCCGCTTGCAAACCACATCCCAGATGAAAATGCGGCGGTGGCGCGAGGGGATTACAAACGTGCCTACGAACTTCTTTCGCTGGAGAGCGATTTCCCGGAGTTCACCGCGCGCGTATGCCCCGCTTTGTGCGAAGCTGCGTGCTGCCATCAGCTCGATGAAGAAAGCGTGATGGTGCGCCAGTCGGAAAAGTTTATCATCGAGACGGCCTTTGCAAAAGGCTGGGTGGTGCCGAGGCCGCCGGCAAGAGAAAACGGTTTGAAGGCGGCGGTAGTCGGTGCGGGGCCTGCGGGACTTTCCGCCGCAGTCACGCTGCGGCGGCAGGGGTATGCCGTAACGGTGTTCGAGCAAGAACAGGAAATAGGCGGGCTCCTGCGATACGGCATTCCATATTTCAAACTGGATAAGCAGATCATCGACCGCCGCCGCGCGATTCTCGAAGCTGAAGGAATCCGTTTCTTCACGGGAGTGAAAGTGGGAGAGGATGTGAGCGCGGAATATCTCAAGCGGCGGTTCGAGCGGCTCGTGCTTGCAATAGGTACGCCTGCGGCCCGCGATTTGAAAATTCCGGGAAGGGGGAAAGCGGGGATACATTTCGCGCTCGAATATCTTGGCCAGATGGCGCGCGGCGAAAACAGAATCGACGCGAAGGGCAAAAGAGTTGTGGTAATAGGCGGAGGCGACACTGGCAGCGATTGCGTGGGCACTGCGAACAGGCAAGGTGCGCGTTCGGTGGTGCAGATAGAACTAATGCCGAAACCGCCAGCGGAGCGAAGCGAAACGACACCGTGGCCGGCGTGGCCGTATAAATTGCGCACGTCGTCTAGCCACGAAGAGGGCTGCGAAAGAAGATGGTGCGTAAACTCGCTCGAGTTCACAGGCGGCGATGCGGTAGAGGGCGTGCGCACGGAAAAGGTGGAGTGGGAAGGGGGCAAATTCACGCCTTTGCCAGGTACGGAGGAGACGATACCGGCTGATCTAGTGCTGCTTGCGATGGGGTTTACGGGCGTGGGAGCGGAGAACAAACTCGTGAAGGATCTGGGGCTAGGACTAACGCCGCGCACGAGCGTTCTTTCGCGGCCGGAGGAGAATGTTTTTGCGGTGGGGGATTGTGCCACAGGGGCATCGCTCGTAGTCCGGGCAATCGCACATGCGCGAAACGCTTTTGCGTGAAAGAGCATCGCGCAATGCAACGGCGTGAGTGGATGCTCCCGCCGTTTGTAATACTAACATGTAAGACCTCGCTACAACCTATACGCCACCTCCTTCCTATTGAGCCAGCCATTGGCGATGCATCATTTCTTGATGTAGGATATTCTAGCACCAGTCACGTTGTTTCCGCCGGATTTGCTCCAGTGGAACTTTTTGGAGATCCTGTGCTGGTAGGAACTCAAGGATTCTCCTTGAGAGGAAAGAAGATCGTATGATGATGCGGTGCCGGTTGATACCGGCGCAAGACCATTGGTCTGCAACGTGGCGAGATTTCCGTCGTTGGCGGTGTCCCGGCTGGCTTCGTAATTATTGCCTACCATATCATACAAACCCCATCCATTGGGATCTTTCGTGCCGACGGCGGATCCTTGGACGCGCTGGACGTATTTATCAAAGTCTGCATCTGTGGAGGTGTTGCCCCACGGATATTTCAGTTCGTCCTTTACGCCGGCCTTTGCGGCGACTTCCCACATCGAATGAGTTGGGCAGTCGAACTCAAGACCCGTTTTGGTTTTCATCGTGGCGAATATGCCAGTGGAGGGAGTGGCAGCCGAACCTGCCGAGCCGCGCAGAGAATTGAAATCAAGATTCACTTTGGGAGTGACACCTGTGGACTTTGTGCCGCTTGCGATTCTGTCGTACTGAGCCACGGTGAGTTTGAAAATCCCGATGTAATAATCGTTGGGGAAGTTTACGCGATGGTAGGTGTTGGCGGAGATGTCGCTATTCCCCATCCAGTAATCGCCGGACGGAACCTTGCGCAGAACGAGGTAGCGTGTTTTGTACGGGGTGGTGTTGTATTTTTCGTTCGAGGCACCCTGCGTTGACATACCTTCGTATGTGACCTGCCACGTTTCGAGGTCAACCACCATGTAATCATCCTGCCCGCCTTTATAGACGTATGGAGTCATGGTGCAATTTTCATATCGCACATTGAACGGCGGCTGCCACTGCGCCACCCACGTAGAGCCTTGCGACACTTTGAGGGCGTTCGTTATTACGTCGATTTCATTTCCAGCAGAATCCTGCGCTTTGAACACCACGTAATATGTATTGTCCTCCGCAATGCCCGTGGAGGTATATGTTATGTCCACGGTATTCGTCCACGGATATTGTTGCTGGACGCTTGTTATCTCCACTACTGGAGCCGCGCCCAATCCCATTGCCGCAAGCGCGGCAACCATCAGTATTTTCTTCATTTTCGCATCTCCTTTTGAGATGCGCCGCCGATGAAAACGGCGCATCATTGTTGTGTTTCAACCGAGGCACTTGCAAGCCCACAACAAAACACATTAAAGAATGCGCCGAAGACAATGGAGGATATACCACCATACACTTGACGCGTCCCCATACTTTGCCTTGTTGTTGAAAATTGCAAGTTTTCGGTTAAAGCCAAATATGTGAACAACGTTCACCTGCTCAATCCGCACACCCGTGCGCCAGAGCCATGCTTGGGCAACGCTACATCGCCCAAACGGAAAAGAACGCCATTATAATACCACATTTACGCCGCCGGTGCAAGCGAAATGTTGTCTGGCGGACGATTGCATGCGCTAGGAGTGATAGCAATCTATGGCAGGGAAGAGATGAGAGGAGGGGAGGGAGGTCTCTCAAGAGCGGGAGCGGGGTCTCAAAAAGGAGAGAGGGAAGTCTCCACATCAAGAGACTTCCCTCTCTCCTTTTTGAGACCTGGCTCTCTCGATTAGGGATCAAGCGGGGGGATGGAGTTGCGCTTGGCGGGGAAATGCGGCGGAATGTGCGCACAAAAGATGTTTTATGGCCGGGGAGGGTGCTATATCCTTATATATAGGGACGTGGATAAAATTTCTCAAAATTCAAGGGACAGTTTTTTCCGTTTTCTGCAATAGTAGAGGGCGTGGGGGCGAGTGGTGGATAGAGGGGGATAAAAGGAGGAAGGTTGATGGAGAGAAAACTTGCAAAAACAGGGCAAAAACGCCGTGCAATAGCGTTTTTGTATTTTGTTGAACTTTTTTATTGCAAAATGGTGTCAAATTTTGTAGTGTGGTGGTGAAAAATGTCAGGGAATATACAGAGTTCTGCCATTGTGCAGAGTGCGAAACCGGCGCTTGGAGCGCTGGTGGACGAATTTCCCCGTTCGCTCGACCCGAAGAACCGCATAACGTTGCCGAGCGAATGGCGCATGGCGTTGCATTTGGAGACGGGATCGTTCGTATACTTGATGCCAGACCCTTTGAAAGAGTGCATAAGGCTTGTGCCGCGCGACATAGTGGAGGCGGAGATGGCGCGTGAGGCTGATGGAGGGATGTTCGGCGACCTTGAAGACGAAGATGCGGACGAGACGGACGCGGCGAGGGAGTTTATTTCGCAGAACATGCAAATTGCGATACTCGACGTGCAAGGGCGCATACGCATCAATCCAAGGCTTTTGGCATCGGCATCGATTGCGGAGTCCACAGCGGGGGCGATAACGGAAGTGGTGCTGCACGGGTGCCGCGAATTCGGGCGCATCTGGGCGAAGGACAAGGCACCGAAGCCGCAGGAGTTCGACCGTTCGGCGTTCCGTGCGGCGGCGGCGAGGTTCTCGAAGAGAAGGGGAGGTGCGGCATGAGCGCGGCCATGAAGCATATTCCCGTGATGTTCGCAGAGGTGATGGACGCACTTGCGGTGCGCGAAGGTGGGCGTTACATCGATGGCACTTTGGGGCGCGGGGGGCATGCGGCGGGGATTGCCGGGCGCGGGGGTGTGGTGCTGGGGATAGACCGTGACATGGCGGCGGTGGAGGCGTGCAGGGCGAAGTTCGCGCAAGGCGGAGCCGTGAAAACGGTACACGGGGCGCACGGGGATATTGCGGAGATTGCAAAGAGGGAAGGGTTTGAGGGGGTGGATGGAGTGTTGCTGGATCTTGGGGTGTCGAGCCCGCAATTGGACGATCCGGCGAGAGGATTTTCGTTCCGCAACGACGGGCCGCTGGACATGCGGATGGATCGCACGAAGGGGGAAAGCGCGGCGGAGCTGGTGGCGAGGGCATCGGCAGAAGAACTTGCAGATATTCTGCGCAGGTTTGGGGAAGAGCCGCAAGCTAAGAGAATAGCACAGGCGATAGTGCGCAGGAGGGGGGAGAGAGCGTTCGAGACTACTGGGGATCTGGCGGATTTCGTGGAGAAAATCGCGGGAAGGCACGGAGGGAAGCATCCGGCGACGAGGACGTTCCAGGCGTTGCGCATGGCGGTGAACGACGAAGAAGGGGAACTTGCAAGAGCTTTGGAGGGGGCGGTGGAAGTCCTTGCAAGGGGGGGGAGGCTGTGCGTGATTACGTTCGAGAGCCTGACGGAC
>JAFVCR010000205.1 GCA_017479035.1 Kiritimatiellia bacterium
CATGGCGCAGGAAGAGGCGCGAGTGGGGACATATGCGGAATTCCGCGACAGGATGCTTCCGCGCATAAAGGCCGCCGGCTATAACACCATTCAATTGATGGCGATAATGGAGCATCCATACTATTGATCGTTCGGCTACCATGTGTCGAATTTCTTTGCGTGTTCAAGCCGTTTCGGAACGCCTGAAGACCTCAAAGGTCTTATCGACACAGCCCACGGCATGGGGCTTAACGTAATCATGGACATAGTGCACTCGCACGCCGTGAAAAACGAACGCGACGGACTTTCATGCTTCGACGGAACAGAATACCAGTATTTCCACGGCGGCGGGCGCGGTCAGCATACCGCATGGGACAGCCGCTGCTTCGACTACGGCAAAACGGGCGTGCTACATTTTCTGCTGTCGAACTGCCGATACTGGCTGGACGAGTTCCACTTCGACGGGTTCCGTTTCGACGGAGTCACGTCTATGCTTTATCTGCACCACGGACTCGGCACGGATTTCGGCAATTACAACCAATACTTCGACGGCTCCGTGGACGAAGATGCGTGGACGTATCTCGCACTTGCAAACCGCGTGATACATTCCGTGCGACCCGATGCGATAACCATCGCCGAAGATGTAAGCGGAATGCCTGGATGCGCCGTGCCGTTCGAAGAAGGCGGAATCGGCTTCAACTATCGCATGGCAATGGGCATACCGGACTACTGGTTCAAACTCGCAAAAGACATCCGCGACGAAGATTGGCAGATGGGGTATCTGTATTACAAACTTACCGACAAGCGCATGGAAGAGAAAGTGGTATCATACGTAGAAAGCCACGACCAGGCACTCGTAGGCGGCAAGAGTTTCATCTTTGAACTGATCGATGCGCATATGTATACAGGCATGGACAGGGAGTCCGGCGACTTGAGAGTCCAGCGCGGCGTGGCACTGCACAAGATGGCGCGGCTTGCCACGTTTGCATCATGCGGCGGCGCGTATCTCAACTTCATGGGCAACGAGTTCGGCCATCCCGAATGGATAGATTTTCCACGCGAGGGCAACGGCTGGAGCTACGAACACGCACGCCGCATGTGGACGCTACGCGACAACGGATACCTTTATTACAAATGCCTAGGCGATTTCGACGAAACGATGGTAAACACCATACGCAAGGCAAAAGTGCTGGACACACATACCCCGGTGCGTCTGCTAGACAACAATCCCGACCACATCCTTGCCTTCATGCGAGGCCGGCTTGTGTTCGTGTTCAATTTCAATTCATCGCGAAGTTTCACAGACTATGGCGTAATGGTGCCGCCGGGCAGATACAAACTGCTGTTCAATACGGATGAAAAACGCTTTGGGGGAACGGATCTCATCGCGCCGGGGCAGGAGTATTTCACCGAACCGTACGTCAAAAATGCCAACCAAATCGACCAGATAAAACTGTATCTGCCCGCACGCACGGCAGTGGTGCTCGAACGCTGGAGATGAGAGTGCGCGTCACTCCCATTCTATGGTGGCGGGCGGCTTGTAGGAATTGTCGTAAACGACTCGGTTGATGCCGCGAACCTCGTTGATTATGCGGTTTGAGATTGTTGCGAGCGTCTCGTAGGGGAGGCGCGTCCAGTCGGCAGTCATTGCATCTATCGAATCCACAGAGCGAATTGCGCAAGTGTATTCATATGTGCGCTGGTCGCCCATCACGCCCACGGATTTTACGGGCAGAAGCACCGCGAAGGTCTGCCATATACTGCGGTAGTTCGGGAGTTTTTTCACCTCTTCCTGCACACGCGCATCCGCTTCCTGCAGCAAACGCACCTTTGCGGCGGTGACTTCGCCAAGGATTCTCACGCCAAGCCCAGGGCCCGGAAAAGGCTGGCGATCAAGCAACTCGGCATCCATGCCAAGCACTCGCCCTACGGCGCGAACCTCGTCTTTGAAAAGATCGCGCAAGGGTTCCACCAATTCGAATTTCAAATCGTCAGGCAACCCGCCAACGTTGTGATGGGACTTTATGGTGTGGCTGGGACCTTTGAGCGCATGTGAGCTTTCGATAACGTCAGGATATTTCGTGCCCTGTCCGAGGAACTTGCAGTTCTTGAATTTGCGCGCCTCCTCCGCAAAAACATTTATGAACTCGCGTCCGATGATTTTACGCTTCGTCTCGGGATCTTCCACGCCGGCGAGCGCGGCATAGAAACGATCCGCAGCGCGCGCCACATGCAAATCGAGCCCCAGTTTTGCGCGGAACATTTCTTCCACCTGCTGCGCTTCATCCTTGCGCAGAAGGCCGTTGTCCACAAATATACAATGCAGCCGGCGGCCTATCGCCTTGTTGAGAAGAACTGCCACG
>JAFVCR010000206.1 GCA_017479035.1 Kiritimatiellia bacterium
ATCCGCCGAAGAAATCGTAGTCCGTCGCGCAGACCATGTATGAGGTCGGCACTGGAATGTTGCGATACCATGCAAGGTTGTTCGCGCCGGGACGCGCCGCGTAATCCACGCCATAGTAGAGGTTTTCCGCAAGCGGGAACGACGATTTCGCCCTCCCCGCATGATCGGCCACGTAATCGACGTCCGGCGGGAAGAAACTCTCGGATTGGTCGTGGACTTTCGCCGCAACGTTCGCCCACCACAGGAACGTCTGCGTGTGCGCCGTGCGGTTGTAGAGCCGGGCGCGGAGTTCCACGACGGACGAGTCGGGCCGCAGACGTATGCCGTGCGCACCTTCGAGGCGTTCGAGAGGGTCGTGGTCGCTCATCCACACGGTCACCGCGCCGTCCGCCTCGCGCTCGATGGCAACTTCCGTCGGCATGAACGTCGCCGGGCGATGGTGCTGCGGCCAGTTGAACTCGACGCCGCCGGAAAGCCAAGGCCCGGCAAGCCCCACGAGCGCGGGCTTGATTACGTCGTTGCGATAGAAAAAGTCGTAGTCGCCGTTCGTCTTGTCCTGGCCTATGTATATGCGCCCGCCAAGTTCCGGAAGGAGGACGATGCGCGTGTAGTCGTTCTCAAGCGTCACCGCGTCGTATTCCTTCATGGACGGCTCGTCGAACACCTTGTCGATGAACGGCACGGGATAGACCTTGCCGCACGAGCCTTGATAGACGCGCTTCTCGAAGAACATCGGGTTTTTCTCCGGCGCGCCGACTCCATACGTCTTGAGTGCCATCGGTTCTCTCTTGCAGATTACGCCGCCTGCGAGCGACACCATTGCCGCCAGTGCGGCGCTTGCAAAAAACATCTTTTTCATCATACGTGCATTCTATCATTTCCCTCCCGCGCCGCCAATGGATGAACCTGCCCATCGCATGGCATATCCTGCCGCACCTGCAACCGGGCATCTTGCATTCCTTGCGCCGCGTCAAACGGATCCGCAACCGTTTTTGTCGCACCACGCTGCATCGCTGCGCATTGCAGCAATAGACTGTGCCACAGTGTGCCATTGGCACAGACGGCATGGCACATGACGGACGGCAAATCTGCAACGAAGCGGGGATTGACGCTGTTTTTTGGAAGTTTCGGGCATTGGCACGAGGATTGCTACTATTCCGGCGCAGTCCGGCTGCAACGGACGGAAAGAAAGAGAGAAAAGAATATGAGCAAAGTTTTGGGCATCGATTTGGGAACTACAAACTCCTGCATGGCAGTGATGGAAGGTGGCGAGGCGACCGTCATCCCCAACGCCGAAGGGCAGCGCACCACGCCGTCCATCGTGGCATTCACGAAGACGGGCGAAAGGCTCGTGGGGCAGGCGGCGAAGCGTCAGGCGGTCACCAATCCGAAGGCGACGATTTACTCCATAAAGAGATTCATGGGGCGGCGCTACGACGAAATGGCCGAAGAGCGCAAGATGGTGCCCTATGAAGTGGTGGCATCGGCAAACGGCGACGCGGCGGTGAAAGTTGGGGACAAGACCTATACGCCGCCGGAGATTTCCGCAATGATTCTCCAGAAGCTGAAGACCGACGCGGAGGCGTTCCTCGGAGAAAAGATTACCGAGGCGGTCATCACCGTGCCGGCATACTTCAACGACGCGCAACGCCAGGCCACGAAAGACGCAGGACGCATCGCGGGGCTCGACGTGCGGCGCATCGTCAACGAACCCACCGCAGCATCGCTCGCTTACGGTCTTGACAAGAAAAAGAACGAGAAAATCGCGGTGTACGACTTCGGCGGCGGCACGTTCGATATTTCCGTCCTCGACATAGGCGACGGCGTGTTCGAGGTCAAGGCCACAAACGGCGATACGCACCTCGGCGGCGACGACCTCGACCAGGCGGTCATGAAGTGGCTCATCGAAAACTTCCGCGCCGAGCAGGGCATCGACCTTTCGGCGGACACGATGGCGCTGCAGCGTCTCAAGGAAGAGGCCGAGAAGGCGAAGTGCGCCCTTTCCTCCGCCTCCACCTACGATATAAACCTGCCCTTCATCACGGCGGACGCGACGGGGCCGAAGCACCTCACCGCCACGCTCACGAAGGCGAAACTCGAGCAACTCACGGACGATTTGGTCGAACGCACGGCCGGTCCCTGCCGCAAGTGCATGGCGGATGCGGAACTTTCCAGCGTCGATGAAGTGGTGCTCGTGGGCGGGCAGACCCGTATGCCGCGCTTGCAGGAGCAGGCGAAGAAACTCTTCGGCAAGGAACCCCACAAGGGCGTCAACCCCGATGAAGTCGTGGCCGTGGGCGCGGCGATCCAGGGCGGTATACTCAAGGGCGAAGTGAAAGACGTGCTGCTCCTCGACGTAACCCCGCTCACGCTCGGCATCGAGACCCTCGGCGGCGTGCTGACCCCGCTCATCGAGCGCAACACCACGATTCCCACCAAGAAGTCGCAGGTGTTCTCCACCGCGGCGGACAACCAGCCGGCGGTCACGATTTCCGTCTTCCAGGGCGACCGCAAGATGGCTCGCGACAACAAGGCAATCGGCAACTTCAACCTCGACGGCATACCGCCCGCGCCGCGCGGCGTTCCGCAGATCGAAGTGACGTTCGACCTCGACGCGAACGGCATACTCAACGTCTCCGCGAAAGACCTCGGCACCGGCAAGGAGCAGAAAATCACCATCACCGCATCGAGCGGCCTCTCCAAGGAGGAAATCGAACGTATGCGCAAGGATGCCGAACTCCACGCCAGCGAGGACGCCAAACGTCACGAGGAAGTGGAGGCGCGCAACAAGGCCGACAACCTCGCCTTCCAGGTCGAGAAGACCCTCAAGGAACAGGGCGACAAACTCCCTGCCGACAAGAAAGCGCCCGTCGAAACCGCGCTAAACGAATTGAAGGAAGCCCTGAAGGGTCAGGATGCCGCCGCAATCAAGGCTAAAGAAGAGGCTTTGATGAAAGCGATGGAACCGCTCGCACAGGCGATGTATGCGCAGAATCCCGGTGCAGGAGCGGGAGCCGGAGCCGGAACTCCCCCGCCGAACGAACCGCCCAGGAAGGAGGGCGGCAAGGACGACGTGGTCGATGCCGACTTCACGATGAAGTAATCCCGGCGCGATGCCATACAAAGAAAAACACGGAAAGAGAACTTTCCGTGTTTTTCTTTTAAAGACAGGCGGCATACCGCAAACACATCCTTTTCCCCTCATCTGGCGATGGCTGTGACACGTTTATCCCGGAAAAACCGGGATAAACGTGTTTGAAAAACGCGGCTTGACCGGCGCGAAGGGATTTGATATAATCCGACTGTCCGCAGGAGCCTTCGGGCGATCTTTTGAAACGCCGCCATCTGCGGACGGCGGCATGTGTTCTGTACGCATCTTGCGTCAGGGTTTCGCAAAGAAAACTGGTCATTTTCGTGCAAATCAAAACCCGGCAGGCGGAGCAGCGTTGTGCGTGGTTGCGTGGCGTTTTTCCCTTGTGTTTTGATTTAGGCTTGACCAGTGTCCTTTTGCGAAACACACTAAAAGGAGATACGCCATCTTTTTTGCGCGGCGGGCGTATTTCGCAAAATTAACGCCACGCATGGAAAAAGGAGCACTGGTCATGCCCTTGGCATCCATAATACTCGCCGTGTTCAACGGCGAGGCGCACGTTCGCCGTGCATTGGAGTCGGCGCGCTCGCAGACGCTGCGGGACGTGGAGATAATATGCGTAAACGACGGATCGAACGACGGCACGGCGGACATCCTGGACGGATACGCGGCGGCCGACGCGAGAATAAAGGTAATATCGAAGCCGAACGGCGGGCTTTCGTCGGCAAGGAACGCCGCCCTTGACATCGCGCAAGGGAAGTTCGTCATGTTCCTGGACGCGGACGACTGTCTGCCGCCGGATGCTGCGGAGAAGATGGTGCGCGTGGCGGAAGAGTCGGGCGTGGACATTGTCGCGTCCGCCAGATTCGCGCGAGGCGTATTCTCCAAGCCGCGAAAGGCGGCGTTGCGATGGAAACGCAAATCCCCCGCTCTCGCCAAAATGGCCGCCGACCGGCACATCCATTCCAGCGTGTGGAACAAACTCTACAAAAGAAGCGCGATAGGGGAGACGCGCTTCATAGAGGGGATATTCTTCGAGGACTGGCCGTTCAATCTTATGGTATTCGCGGGGACGACGGACTTTGCGCTCGTCGACGAGGAGATGTACGCGTACTGCGATACGGGCGAATCCATCACGCGCTCGCCTTTCACCATGGCGAAAGCC
>JAFVCR010000207.1 GCA_017479035.1 Kiritimatiellia bacterium
GAACGCATCCCCCTACGCCTCCGCCACAGCCCCCTCTCCCTTCACAACATCCCCCGCCGCCGGGCCGAAATACTTTGGCGCGATCGCCGCTTCCTGCCCCATCGCCGCCACCGCACACGCCCCACATAAAACCAATGCAAAGATTCTTTCCATCCTTGTTCTCTCCCGCTGTTTCTTCGCCCCAATCATACCACGGATTCCCGCTTTGTTGCAGTCCAATATCTCCCGCGCCCATGCCTTTTTGCGACACTATAAAATGCACACTCTCCCGTGCCCTTCGCGCTTTCGTGTATTTCGTGGTTGATCCATTATACACACCTCCTTCTATACACACCTCTTCCGCGCTTTTCGCGTATTTCGTGTATTTCGTGGTTAAATGTATTTCGTGGTTGATCCATTATACACACCTCCTTCTATACACACCTCTTCCGCGCTTTTCGTGTATTTCGTGTATTTCGTGTATTTCGTGGTTCTTTTATATTCCGTATTTCGTGGTTAAACAAAAATACCGTGCCATGATATTGAAAGCGGCGGCCATGCATTCATGGCCGCCGCTTCGTGGCATTTATTCCACCCGCTCTTACTCGTTGCTCGAGTCGTCCGTAGCGGAGACGTAGCCCTTGAAGAAGCCGGTCTCGTTGCTGGGCGGCGCAACAGTAATCGTCACCGTGCTCTCCGTAGCAAGCGTCATTGTCGCCGGCTTCGCCTCGGCATCGGCCACGGCAGTGAGCGACGTGCCGGAAACAATGCCGTAGTAGAGCCCCGGCACCGCATTCACCGTCACTTCGGCGTTGGAACCTGCCGCCAGCGTCTGGAGGTCGTTATCGCCTTCCACTGCCGTGGCAAGTGCCGTGATTATCGCACTTTCCGCATTGTCCTTCTCATCGGTCTTCAGCGCAATCGTCACGGTGTAAGTGCCGTCGCCGTTCGACGTTTGGTTGACCACGCCGAACAGAGCCTGATACGCCGCCAGATTGGCTGCGTCCACTCCTTCGGGCAGTTTGATAGCCGCCTGCGCAGCCGCCTCGATGTCTGCCTCAGAATCAGACGCGGGCTTGACCGTGGCCGTGGTGCTGCCGCTCGAAGGATCGATCTCCGGCTGCTCGTCACCAGGTCCTGGTTCATCGCCTTTTGTTATCGTAATAGCAATCGTGCCTGCCACGGTCGGGGTGAATGTATACACCGCGATTCCGTCTTCGATTCCGTCTTCATCCACGCTTGCCTCCAGCTCCGTGTCGTTCAACTTCACCGTTACCGTGTAGCCTTCGTTCGGCTTGAGTTTCAGCGTTGTGGTTTCACCGGCCTTGAGTTCTATGTCCCCGGGCTCCACCGGAGTTTGTCCGATTATGATTGCATCGCCAGTCGCCTCGTCAGCCTCGCCAAGAGCCTCTTCCCAGTTGTCGGACACCGTGAGGGTGAACGCCAGCAACGTGGATCCCGGCTCGGCAAACGTCCCCTCGATTGCATCGCTTGTTGCAACGATGAAGTTCTCCAGCGCGCCCTCGCCTTGGAACACTACCGACGAAATCGTCTGTGTGGAGTCACGCCCTCTCAAGGAAACAAACAAGCTGCCGGTTGCATCGTCGAGCTTCGCAAGCATGTCCTTCCCGTTGGGATCGGCCACCGTAAACTCCTGCCCCTGCGCCGCCGGAACCGCCGTCTCCACTCCGTCAATGTAAATGCGGAACACCTGCGTCTGGCTGCCCACCACCTCGGTCTTGAACGTCTTGATCGTCAAACGATGCCACGAGCCGGACTCAACCGGCGTGTCGAGCTGGAGATCGTACACGAACGGCTTGTAGACGTCGTCCGCATTGTTGTATGCGCGCAACGCCGTCACCTTCAACCCGCCCGTCACGCTCTCGCGCGCTTTCTCGGTAAGCCCGTACCGTCCGTCGCTCTCGGGCTCTTCGTTGTAAACGTAATCGACCACGCCGCTCACATCGTCCGCCGCCAGCCACACGATGAGTTTATCCTCGTCGCCGGGCACGGGTGCCGTCTGGGATGCAGTGAACTGCACCAGCGTATCCACAAATATCGCCTCGGCTGCAGTTCCGGGAATTTCACCCGCCACAGGCTTGTTGTCGCTGGAATCGAATCCATTTACCGCCACAACGAGTTCGGACGTATCCGTCTCCACCTTCAAATACTTGTTGCCGGTCGTATAGGACGTGCGGCTGTCGTCCGGTGCCTCGCCCGTCTCGTACTCGGCCACGGTCGTGGATCCGCCGATCTCCAACCACTTCTGCGTGGTCAGCGTCGTGGTCTCGTCGGTATAGATCGAGAAATTACCCTCGAACCCCTCCAACGGGATGTATTCGGTGGAGTATGCCGCCGCAGCAGCAAGCGCCCCCACCAGAGATATTGTCAGTTTCTTCATTCTGCGCTCCTTGCACCGTTGCAAACCGCTCAAGTCCGCCCCGGTCTGGAGCCGACTCTCCCGTTGTTGCCCCAATTATACATCAAATCATCTCATATTGCAAGCGATAAAATTAAGTTTGCAGTGTGCAGTTTGCAGTTTGCAGTTTTTATCAACGCAAAGCCGCAGAGATGCAAAGACACGAGAGATTTGTCATGCGGTGCGTCGTATGCCCCCTGTGGGGACGCGGGCATCTCGCCCGCGGTCAGTAGTTTGTAGTTTGCAGTTTTTGGTAGCAATGTCCACCCCACTGTGTACTGTGGGGACGCGGGCGTCTCGCCCGCGGAGGGTTTGCCGTGTGCAGTTATGGACGCGGCGCGACAACTGCACACTGCAAACTGCACACTGCACACTGCAAACTATTTCGGGTAATCCAGAAATCTGGGATAAGGGTGCGCAGTAGCACTCTCGCCGACGTTGCGGAAAGAAAACTATTCCCGCGCGATGATCTCTTCAAGCTGCATCGTGCGCGAGCCTTTCAAAAGGATTTTCGCGCCGGGATGTATTATCTTCAGGAGTTCCGCCTTGGCGGCGGCGGCATCGGGGACGACTCTCACTCCCTCTCCTCCGGGAACGCCCCATCCGCCTCCCACAAGTATCACCGCGTCCAACCCCAGCGCAAGCGCATGCGCAAGAACGCGGGCGTGTTCGCGCCCGGCCGCTTCGCCAAGTTCGCCCATCGTGCCGAGCACGGCGATGTTGCCGCCGAACGTATCAAGCGCAGCGATCATAGATTCCGGATTGGCGTTGTAGGTGTCGTCGATTGCAATCGCCCCATGCCATTCTACTGGCCGCCAGCGGTGACCGGGAGGCGAGAAGCCTTCCAATGCCGCGACACACTGCTCTTCCGTGGCACCTAGAGCCATCGCACACGCCTCCGCAAGGCGCGCATTGAGGACATTGTGCCGTCCCGGCAGGTTTTCCTCCAGCGCATGTGCCAGTTTTGCGCATTCGGCATCTTCCAGCCCCGCCGCCACTACTCTTGCAGATGCCATCGCCGCAAGCGTAGCGAACTTCACGCCGTCACGATCCAGCACGGCAAAACCGTCTGCGGGGAGATTGGCCACGAGTGTTCCTTTCTCCGCCGCTGTGCCGTCCAATGTCTTGAAAAATTCAGCGTGCGCATTACCGATATTCGTTATCACACCTGCGTCAGGATGCGCCACTGAAACCAGATGCGCTATTTCGCCCGGATGGTTCGTGCCCATTTCGAGAACGCAGAATGCAGCATCGCGTGGCGTGTTCAAAATGGCCACCGGCATGCCGAGGTCGTTGTTCTGGTTTTCCGGCGTGGCGGCGGTTTTGCCGACCTGTGCAAGCATCCGCGCAAGCAGTTCCTTGGTGGTGGTTTTGCCGGCGGAGCCTGTCACGCCCACGACTTTGGCCGCAAGCGTTTTGCGGTATTCACGCGCGGCGGCGGTCAGTGCAGTTTTTGGATCCGCCACGCGGACTAGCGGGAGCTCGTTCACTGCGCACGCCATCCCGCACGGCGGCCAGTCCATACGCACGAGCGCGGCGGCGGCACCCGCTTCAATGGCTTGCTGGACGAAGCGGTGGCCGTCCGTATTGGCACCTTTCAGCGCAACGTAGAGGCAACCCTTGCGCACGTTGCGCGAATCGAACACCACGCCATCGAAAGATTTTGCAACGGCTGCGGCGTTGGCATTGCCGTCCGTCCAGCGGCACAATTCTTCTATAGAGATCATGATACGCAATCCGCCAATCAGCACACGCCTCTCGTGGAGGAACGGTAAAATGCCACAAGGTTCTTGATTTCGGCGAACTGTTCCACGTCGTTCTCTACGCGTTCGAGCGCCTGCGTGCGGTTCAGTCCGTCGCGGTAGAGGAAGCGATGCGCTTCTTTGAGTGCCTGCACCACTTCGCGCGAGAAGCCGCGCCGGGTAAGCCCCACCACATTGGGGCCTATCACTTTCAAAGTGCCTTCCTGCATATCGCAGAGCATGTACGGCGGCACGTCTTGGCGGATTTTCGCCGCGCCGCCCACCATCGCATGTGTGCCTACATGGCAGAACTGGTGTGCGCCCGTCATGCCGCCGATTATCGCCCAATCGTCCACGTGCGCATCGCCGGCAAGCTGAACGGAGTTGGAACAGATCACATGGTTGCCGAGTATCACGCCGTGCGCCGCATGGCAATACGCCATGAAAAGGCAATCGTCGCCAATGACGGTTTTCTCGCCGTCCTTCGTGCCTAGGTGGACGGTGGCGAATTCGCGTATCACCGTGCGCTTGCCTATTTCTACATACGACACGCTCCCCTCGATGTATTTGAGGTCTTGCGTTTTCATGCCGATGAGTGCGTAGGGGAATATCTGGCATTCATCGCCGATCGTGGTGTGGCCGTCGATTATCGCGCCTTGGCCCACATGCACGCGATTGCCAAGTTTTACGTTTGCGCCGATGTGCGCATACGGCCCGATTTCCACGTCGTCGCCGAACGTCGCTCCGTCTTCTATTATTGCTGTCTGGTGGATTTTCATTTCAACTCCGTTTAAATGCCGTCTATAGGTTCTTTGGTATCAGATATGCCGCAAGCGCAAAGCACACCGCAACCGGCAGCCATATCAGCCACCACGGATGCAGTTCCGCATGGGTGTCCAGTGCGCCCGTCAAGATCGCCACGAGATAATACCCCAGTGCCACCGCAAGGCTCACCGCCATGCCAATGGTGGACTCTTTGCGCTGTGCGCGTATGCCAAGCGGCGCGCCCACGAGCACAAAGCAAATGCTTGCGAATGCGAACACGAGCCGCTTGGCGAATTCGGTTTTCATTTCGCTTATGTGCTTTTTCATGGACTTGCGCATTTTTCTGGCGGTGGCGGCGTGCTCTTCGTCCGCATCGAAACGCGCAAGCCGCACATCGCTTGCGGCATCGCGCGCGGCACGCTCCGCCTTGAAAATCTCGGCGAGCATCTCCCAAAAACGGTAATCCTTCTCGCGGCGCTTGTATGTGGAGGACTTTAGCGCATCCTTTATCACATACGAAATCTTCCCCGCGCGCCCCATGCCCGGATTGTGCGCATCCATCGGCTCGATGGTCACGTCGTGCAGGTCGAGGCGGATGTCGCGCCCTTCGCTACGCACCTGCGCCTTCGATGCGGTAATGAGCCGCTCTACATGCGGATCGGTGTTGTCCGTCACCACAAGCCCGTATAGCCACTCGCCGTCTTTGCGGTCGAAATACGCCTTGGCCTTGGGGAAGTCGTCTATCACATGCCCGGGTTGCAGGAGATCAAGGCCGTTGCCCACGGTGAGGCGTTTGGCGAGATTGCGCCGCACCTCGTGCCCGCGCGGGACTATTTCGTTGTTGATGAACACTCCCAGCAGCGTTGCGCACAACGCAAACGCCAGCGGCCAGCGCATCACGGTGAGCAGGTTTACGCCGCAGGCGCGCATCGCGGCGATTTCGCTGTCCGCGCTCATGCGCGAGAATGTAAGCACGCTCGAGACAAGCAGCGCAAGAGGAATCGTCCACTGCATTGTTTCGGGAATGCACACCAGCGCAAAACGCCCCACCAGCCCAAGCGGGATGCCGTCTAGGATATACGAGGTGATCTGCACCATCAACCCTATCGTAAGCACGAACGACAACACCAGGAACGCCAGGAAAAAGGCGGTGAAGAAACTCCCGAAGACATATCTCTCTAGCGTTTTCATTTGCCGCTATTCTACCAAAACCCCACCGCCATTGCAAGTGTTAGTGTGCGGCCTAGAACATGCGCGGCAGGTTTGTGGTTTCTCCCGCGAAAGGGGTATTGAATCGGCTCGATAGTTGTGCTAGTATCTGCGCATGAAAACGAAACGATCCTTTTTCCTGTTGCAGTTTGCACTTGCATGCACGGCGGCGGCAACGCTGGAAGTGCGGCTTTTGCCATCGTGCACCAAAGATGCCATGATGCGCGAACGCACTGCGATGGAAGCGATGCATCCGCTTGCCCTTACGCGCACGTTTCGCGCCAATGCCGGCCTCGCACCGCTTGCGGAGGACGAATTCGTGGCGTCTCTCGGCGGATGGGAAGCGCCCGACATGGAAATACGCGGCCATACCTGCGGGCACTGGCTCTCCGGCATGGCCTCATTGTATGAAGCCACCAAGGACGCCTCCGTGCGCAACCGCGCGGCGGAAGTGGTGCACATCTTGCACGAATGCCAAAATGCGCTTGGCAACGGCTATCTCTCCGCATTCCCGGAATCCGACATCGACAAAATCATACGCGGCGAGCGCGTGTGGGCACCGTGGTATGTAATCCACAAGATCTTTGCGGGGCTGCTCGATCAATATGAAATCTGCGGCAACGAAGAGGCTCTCGCCGTGGCTGCGCGATTGGGAGACTGGGCTTGCGCCAAGGTATTGCCGCTATCGCCGGAAGAGGCCGCCACAATGCGCAAGCGCGAATTCGGCGGGATTGCAGAATCGTTGCTGGTGCTCTCGCGCATCACGGGCGAGGATAAATACCGTGCGGCAGCGGGCGTGTTCCACGATCCTGCGGTGATGGATGCACTCGATGCGCGTGAGGATCGCCTCAACGGCCGCCATGCAAACACGTTCATCCCCAAAGTGATAGCGGACATGGAAATGTGGCGGCAAACTGGAGACGATGCCGCGCGTGCACGTGCGGAGTTCTTTTGGGAAACGGTGCTTGCGCACTATATGTACGCACCCGGCTGCGTTTCCACGAAGGAGGCATTTCGCGGGCCGGACAGGCAAGGGGATTTTCTCACCGGCGTTACCGGGGAGACGTGCTGCACATACAACCTCCTAAAACTTTCGCGCCGCCTTTTCGCAGCCGATCCACGCCCGAAAATAGCCGACTACCAAGAGCGCGCGTTGTGGAACCACATCCTCGCGCAAATGGAACCGGTCGACGGCCGCCTCACATATTTCTTACCGGTAGCAACCGGCACATACAAACTCCAGCACCGCTCCAACGATGCGTTCTGGTGCTGCTGCGGCTCCGCAATGGAATCCCACACGCGCTACCACCGCATGATATTCGCCGAAAAAGACGGCACGCTGTATCTCAACAACTTCATACCATGCATCGCCAAATGGAACGGCCTTGAAATACGCCTCGCCACCGATTTCCCCGCCGGAGACAAAGCCACGCTTGAGATTCTCTCCGGCGAAGCGGAGGCCTCCATCGCCGTGCGCACGCCTTTCTGGGCAGCCTCCAACACCACCGGCAGATCGTTCTACAAAACCTGCTCCCGCAGATGGAAGAAAGGCGACATCGTGGAAGTGGATCTACGCTGCTCGCTCCGCACCGAGTCTCCCGCCGGCGCGCCGGAACGCAAAGCCGTTTTCTACGGCCCGATTCTCATGGTTGGCCGCCTCGGCACGGACGGCATGCGCAAGAATGCATTGCGCTCGCAAAACTACTACACTCACGACTACACCATCCCCGGGCATCTCCGCTCCATCCCTTTCGAGCCGCTCGAATCGTGGACGCGTATTTCCGGCAGCCGCCCATACGAACGCGGCATGGACGGTGCATCGCCGGAAATCCCGGAATCGTTCCCTGATCCTGTTTTCACCACTCCTTCCGGGCTTGAGATCGTCCCCTTTTATTCTCTCCATTCCGAACGCTACGTGATGTATTTCAACTGAACAATCCGCAACCCAAAAGTCCGCCTTGACATGTCCGCCGATTTTTGGTAGGGTGTGGACAAAATCAGGAGGATATAATGGATTTTGCAAATGTTCGATATATATTGCCGATGATTGCGGCAGGAGGTCTTGCGATGTGCGCTGCAGCCGGAGTGGACGTAATACCCGCGCCATTGCGCGTTGTGGAGAAAGATGGCGTTACCGAAACAGGCCCCGCATACGGAGCGAAGATCGCCAAATTCTCCCGCGACAACTCTATCCCC
>JAFVCR010000208.1 GCA_017479035.1 Kiritimatiellia bacterium
CAACATGTTCGAAAAGATGTACGAAATCTCCGAGAATCTCATCAAGGCGAATCTTGCATTCTGTTCCAATCTCTCGCAGGACGAATGGAAGCAGCATCGCGGCGTTCCAGAGAAGCCCGGCGTGCCGTCTCCTTCACGCGATACATCCGTAGAGCGCAATCTCAAGATTTTCCGCGAAATGCGCGATGGCAAGTATGCCGATGGCGAATGGTGCCTGCGTGCGAAGATCGACATGGCATCGCCTAACATCCACATGCGCGATCCCGTTCTGTATCGCATCCGGCACGTTGCGCACTATCATCTGGGCGAGAAGTGGTGCATATATCCGATGTACGATTTCGCGCATCCGATAGAGGACGCGCTCGAAGGCGTTACGCATTCAATGTGCACGCTGGAGTTTGAGGTGCACCGGCCGCTGTACGATTGGGTTGTGGACCGGCTGGACGAGATGGGGCTGCTGCCGGTGCGCAACGGCGTTAAAGTGCGCACGCAGCAGCGCGAGTTCGCGCGTTTGAATATCACGCACACGGTGATGTCCAAACGGCTATTGCTGCAACTTGTGAGCGAAGGTCATGTGGCCGGCTGGGACGATCCGCGCATGCCAACCGTGTGCGGAATGCGCCGGCGCGGCTACACTCCCGGCGCGATACGCGAGTTCTGCGAACGTGTGGGAGTGTCGAAATACGAAAGCGAAACAGACCCCGCACTCCTTGAATGGTGCGTGCGCGAAGACTTGAACAAAACCGCATTGCGCCGCATGGCGGTGCTCGATCCAATAAAGGTTGTCATTGAGAATTGGCCGGCGGACGAAGAGCGCGACGTGGAAACGCCAAACAATCCGCTCGACGAAGCGGCGGGGATGCGCAAGATTGCGTTCGGGCGCGAGATATACATCGAGCGAGCCGACTTCATGGAGGTGCCGGAGAAAAAGTTTTTCCGTCTCGCGCCAGATCGCGAAGTGCGGCTGCGCGGCGCGTGCATAATAAAAGCGATTGGATACGAAAAGGATGCCGCAGGGAATATAACGCTGGTGCGCGCAACGTGGGATGAAGGTTCGTGGGGAGGCAATGCGTCCGACGGCCGCAAGATAAAAGGCACTATCCACTGGGTTTCCGCCGCTCGTGGCGTGAATGCGAAAGTGCGGCTCTATTCGCCGCTTTTCACGGAGAAAGATCCTCTCAAGGACGGACCTGCGGAATTCCTAAAATACATGAACCGCGATTCGTTGCAGGAAGTGGACGCGGTGGTGGAGCCAATGCTTGCCGCCGCCGCGCCTGGCGAACGTTTCCAGTTCGAGCGCACGGGATATTTCGTGGCCGACGAAAAAGACCACTCGCCGGAACATCCCGTTTTCAATCGCACCGTAACACTCAAAGATTCCTACAAGCCCGCGTGATGCGACGGCGTATAAATGCAATTGCGATGGACAGGGACGGAATGCAGAAGTATCTCGACATAATCGAGAAAACCCTTGCGGAGGAACTTGCGAATCTCCCGGAAGGTAGGGAGAAGATTCTCGGCGAGGCAATGCGTTATGGCGTGGGCGCGGGCGGCAAACGCATTCGGCCCGTGCTTGCGTTGGCTGCGGCAGAGGCGGCAGGAGGCGGCGCGGAAGACGCAAAATATGCTGCGGCAGCAATCGAATTCCTGCACAACTACACACTGATACACGACGATCTCCCCGCGATGGACAATGACACCATGCGACGCGGCAAGCCAAGCGTATGGGCGAAATTCGGCGAAGCAAATGCGATCCTCGCCGCAGACGCATTGCAGGCGTTGGCGTTTGCCACGCTTGCAAAGTCAAAAGGCGACACGGCAAAACTGCTTTCCGCGTTCGGCGCGGCGGGCGTAGGAGTGGTGGCGGGGCAGATCGAGGATATAGCACGCGGCGATATAGATTTCGTTTTCGCGCACAAGACTGCGGATCTCTTTATATGCGCCGCAAAAGCGGGGGCGATCGCTGCGGGAGCAGACGATGCCTGTGCAGCCGCGTTGGGAGAGTATGCGTTCCATTTGGGCATGGCGTTTCAATACGAAGACGATCTCCTGGATGGCGATGATGGTGCTTTTTCCAGCCTGTCCACAATGTCCACCGCAGAGGTGGAGGCGGCGATAGCCCGCCATAGCGCGGCTGCTTTGGCGGCGTTGGACAATTTGCCTGGGGAGGTCTCCTTCCTGCGCGTGTTGGCGGCGCGGCTTGCAGAGCGCAAGGAATGACGATGATCGAAAATTTCAAAATGTGCTGGCGCAAGGCGTTCGTATGGCGTGGCCGAGCCGACAGGCGGGAGTTCTGGTTGTACTTCGCCTTGAATGTGGCGGTGCAGTGCATTTTGATTTTCGCATCACTGCTGACCGGCAACAACGGTTTCATATTGCTTGCGTTATTGGCTTATTGCACTGCATCGATTTTCCCCACGATTGCCGTGATAGTGCGGCGCTACCATGATACGAACAAGAATGCGTGGTGGCTTATCGTATATCCATTCCTGCCAGTAGTGTTGCACCTATATCAGTTCATGGATTTGCCGCTATTCATACTGTTCGTACTGATGATGTGCGAGCGCGGCACACCTGGCGAGAATGCATACGGCAAGGCATGAAGCAAGAGCGTTCGCGCATGCCGGACAGCAATCTAGTGCAAACAGCCCCGCTTTGCCGATAAAAGCAACAGGCAAGTCTCACAAAACAGTCCAGCGCGTCCCCAAAACGTCCCCAAGGGGTCTCGAAGAGGAGAGAGGGAAGTCTCCAATATCAGAGACTAGGCTCTCTCGTTTGAGAGACCCGGCTCTCTTGCGTTAGAGACTAGGCGGACTTGTTTTGGAGACTTACCGGGGTAAAATCGTTTTCTTGGCGGAGGAAATTGCAAAAAACGGCGCATTTCCCGTATTTTCTTGCCGGGGAGGTTGCGTCAGACGGTGCGGCAGCATAAGATCTGTTTACATATTATGTAATTGGCATTGTTTTACAATAGAGTTTACAGATATGGGGCATTATTTTGATACTATTTTATTGCGTTGCGGCACTCGATATGCTATAATAGTTTTACATGAGCACCAAATTGGCACTAGAGATACCTGTTTTACAGGAAATTACCGCTGCAATCGTCCGAGAACGCAATATACGGCGGTTGTTGGAGCAGATTCTTGCAATTCTCGAACGCCGCATGGGCATGTTGCGCGGCACGTTCACACTGTTGGAGGGGGATGAACTTTCCATTGCGGCATCGCACGGGCTTGACGCGGAATAAGCCGCACTTGGGCGCTAACGCAAGGGCGATGGCATCACCGGCCATGTCGCGCAGACGGGGCGTGCGCATGTCGTGCGAGACATTCACAAGGATTCGCGTTTTCTCAACCGCACTGGCGCTCGCGACGACAAAAAGCCCACCGCGTTCATCTGTGTTCCGTTGGTGCATCTCGGCCAAGTGATAGGCACGCTTTCAATCGACCGCTATTTCCACGGCGAAGATGATATTCTCGAAAAGGATGTGGCGTTGCTTGAAATCATCGCAAACATCACTGCGGATGCCGCATCGGTTCTTCTTGAAGAGCGCGAAGAGCGCGAGACCCTGCTCGAGGAAAACCGCAAGTTGCGCAATCTCCTCTCCGGCAATCCCGGCGAGATGATCGGCAACTGCCGTGAAATGCGCGCCGTTTACGAACAGATACACCAAGTCGCGGCAAGCGATGCCACGGTGCTGGTACGCGGAGCGAGCGGCACTGGCAAGGAACTGGTGGCGCGCGCAATCCAGCGGTTTTCCCTCCGCAAAGACAAACCGTTCATCACGCTCAACTGTGCCGCGTTGCCGGAAAATCTGGTGGAAAGCGAACTTTTCGGGCATGAGAAGGGGGCTTTCACCGGGGCGGTTACGCGCCGGATAGGACGCGCCGAGGCTGCGGACGGCGGAACGCTTTTCCTGGATGAAATCGGCGATTTGACGATCCCCATACAAGTCAAATTGCTGCGTTTCCTGCAAGAGCGCACATTCTCCCGCGTCGGCTCAAACGAAGAACTCCATTCGGACGTACGTTTCATCGCGGCCACGTCGCGGAATCTCGAAGACCTCATGGCAAAGAAACTGTTTCGAGAGGATCTTTATTACCGGTTGAGCGTGTTCCCCATACAAATGCCAGATCTCGCACATCGCACCGGGGATATAATCCTCCTTGCAGAGCATTTCATGGGCAAGATGAACGTCAAATACTCCAAGAACGTCACGAAACTCTCAATGCCCGCCGTGAACATGCTCCTCGCATACCAGTGGCCGGGGAATGTCCGCGAACTCGAAAACTGCATCGAACGCGCAGTTCTCACAGCCACGGACGATACGATTCGCGGATACAATCTCCCTCCGTCGCTCCAAAACGACGATTACGGCGATGAACGCCTTGATTCGTACGAGTCTGTGAAGACGCTTGACGAGCAACTCCGCGTTTTCGAGAAGCGCGTGATGGAGGAGGCGTTGCGCCGGCACAAGGGCAATCGTTCCGCCGCCGGACGGGAACTTGGCATTTCGCCGCGCATGATGAACTACCGCTTGAACCGCCTCGGCATAAACAACAACTGACGAATGCGCATATCACAGACGGGAACGGTTCACGAAATATACCGCGCCCACCATGCAGAGAAACGCCCACAGATAGTCCCAGCGCCATTTCTCGCCCATGAACAGGATCATGAACGGCACGAATACGCAAACCGTTATCACCTCCTGCGCTATCTTCAACTGCGCCACGTTCATGCCGGCACTTGCACCGATTCTATTTGCCGGCACTGCGATGGAATACTCCACAAGCGCGATGAGCCAGCTGGCCAAGACGATGGCGGCAAGCGGCCACGATGCCGCGCCGGGTTTTTGCATGCGCAAGTGCCAATACCACGCAAACGTCATGAAGACGTTGCTTGCGCACAACATTGCAATTGCCAGTATCGCTTTCACCTCATGCCCTCGGATGCGCCTTTGCGTATATGTCCTTTAAATGTTCCACGCTCACGTGCGTGTAAATCTGCGTGGTGGCCACGGATGCGTGGCCGAGCATCTCCTGCACGGTGCGCAGATCGGCACCAGCATCCAGCAAATGCGTGGCAAAGGAATGGCGCAACTTGTGCGGGGTGATGTCCGCCGGAAGCCCGGCAAGCGCGAGATACTTTTTCATGCGCCGTTCTGCATCGCGGCTGGACATTGCCGCTCCTCTCCCCGAAAGGAAAACGCTTGCCCCGGACGACACATCCATCCCCAATGCTTCTGCGGCTTCGCGCATGCGCACTATCGCGGCAAGTGCTTTTTTGCCCAGTATGCAGAGGCGTTCTTTCGAGCCTTTGCCCATTGCCACCGCCGCGCCGCGTGCAAGATCCATCTTTTCCCACTTCATGCCTACGGCCTCGGCTATACGGCAGCCCGTGGAATACAGAAACTCGAACAGTGCCGCATCGCGGAAGTATCCGTATCGTGCAGCACCGTGCATTTTCGCGCCGTCTTTCTTTGCACGCTCCTTGTATTCCTTCATCGGCGCATCGAGGAATTTCTTTATGTCGTCCACATTGAGAATTCGCGGCAGACTCTTGGCTTTGCGAGGCCCGCGTAAATTGGCGAACGGATCTGCCGCAGCAAGCATTTCGCGCATCATGTAGCGGTAGAAACTCCTCATGCTGGCAAGTTTTCTGCACACGGTGGCACTCGATGCACCAGTCCGCGAAAATGCCATGAGAAACTCGCGTGCATCCTCTTCGCTCACCTGCACCCATCGAAACGGCGCTTCGCCGTCGGCACCCCATCTAAATGCAATGAACTGTGCAATATCCTGCAAATACCCTGCGGCGGTCAAGCGTGATGTGTTCTTCTCCGCAAGCAGGTGTGCGTGGAATGCGCGCACTGCTTGATCCGTCAGCGGAAGGGGATGTGTAGGCAGCGTTTCCATGAAGGTTTACTTCTTTTTACCTTTCTCGGATTTCTTGGCGTGCCGCGCTTCGCGCCGTGCATCCTGCTGCGCATCCCGCTTGGCAGAACGCTCGACGCTCACTATTTTCTCGCGCTCGGGAGCCTTTGTAAGCCCGAGCCGTTCGGCATTTGCGTCGAAATCGGGTATCTGCTCGCGATAGTTGTATATGACGCGCCGCAACGCCTGCGCCTGCCGCGGAGAGAGCGAATTGCGCCGTGCGAACTGGTCGCCGAGCGACGTGATGAATTCCTTATCGTCATAGACTCTGCGGCCGCGCTTCAAGGGTTCTTTCCACTCTGTGATGTGCTTGGCCATAGCGAGCAGATCCGGCACGGCCGGATCCGACGGCGGTGCCTCGAAGTCCCCGCCCGTGTATGGCGCAAGACGCGTGCGCACTGCATCCGCATCCGGCAGAGACGATGCATTCTCGCCTACGCTCTTTGCCAATATGACGAATTGTTTTTCCGTGAGGGTTCTGCCGCGTTCCACCTGTTCGCGCAGCGACACCAAAAACGGATTGTGCTCCATGCCGCCTATACGGTCGAGCGTTTGGAAGCACCACTTTACGAGTTCTTCGGAAGGTGCGTTCTTGACCTTGTCGAGCTCCGGCCCCCAGCCAAGATCTATCAACTTCATTTCGCCGTCCGGCATTTGCGCACGGTATGCGATGGCGAGTTTTACCAATGCATTCAACTGCTTTTCGCTTAAAGGCTTCGCTTCAGCAATTTGCCGTTTCACGCTGCTGACGAATTCCTGATCGGAGAAGTGGCGCTTGCCCACAACTATGGGGTCTTTCCAGCGGGTGACATCCTCGAAGAGTTTAAGGAGTTCGGTGAATTTTTCGATTGGCGGCGGCGGTTCCTTGGCGGCGGCCAGCCATGCTGTGAAACGCCTGTAGAAATCGCTCAACATGGCCTCGCCGTTCTCCTGTCCATCCTCAACCTTGTCGAGTTCGCTTTCCATTTCCGCCGTGTAGCCCACGTTGAACAGCGCACCCATCTTTTCCGTAAGCCAATCGCTTACGTCCTTGCCGCGTTGAGTGGGGAGCAACTGCTTCTCCACGCGCTCCGCATATTGCCTAGTCACGAGGATTTCGATCGTCGCCGCATACGTGGAAGGGCGGCCCACGCCGTTTTCTTCAAGTTCTTTTACAAGGCTTGCTTCGTTGAAATGCGCGGGAGGCTTGGTCTCTTTGCGCTCGCTCAACCAGCGCACCACGTTTACCGCATCACCCGCCGCGAGCGGAGGAAGAGAGTTCACTTCATCGCCGTCTTCGCTGTCGTCGGCCACCTGCTTGCGTTTCTGCACCGCGCCCGCGCCGCTTGCCTTGAGGAATCAGTCGAAGAGTATCTCCGTGACGCTTGCCGTGAAAACGTAGGAGTGCTTGAGTTCGTCTTTGACGGCATCAATATACACTGTTCGCAAATTGAGTTTTGCCGCAGCCATCTGGCTTGCCACAAACCGTTTCCAAATGAGATCGTAGAGTTTTTCGGCGCGAGGATCCAGCCCCAGCGCGGATGCGCTCTTCGTTACGTCTGTTGGGCGTATCGCCTCGTGCGCCTCCTGCGCAGATGCTTTGGATTTGTAGATGTTGGGCTTCTCCGGCAGATATTCCTTGCCGTATTTCTGCGCAATGAACGCCGCCGCCGCCTTTCTAGCCTCCGGAGCGATGTTCACGGAGTCCGTTCTCATATATGTGATGAGGTCTTCTTCGTAGAGTTTCTGCGCAATCCCCATCGTGACGTGCGGAGTGAAGCCGTATGCGCCGGAAGCGGCCTGCTGCAAGGTGGATGTGGTGAACGGCGCAGCGGCGTGGCGCGTGCGCGGTTTGTCCTCCACCTTGGAAACTTCCAGCGCGGCACCATCGAGATCGTTGAGCATCAGCGCCGCTTGCGAGGAGGTTTTTACATCGGGCTTTTCGCCGTCGTAGCGTGCGAGTTTTGCCGTGAACGTTCCTGCCGTGCCGTCCTTTTTAGCCTCCACGCCCATTACGAAATACTCCTGCGGCGTAAATTCCTCAATGGCGCGTTCACGCTCTACGAGCAGCCTCAACGCCGCGCTTTGCACGCGTCCGGCGCTCAATGTATTGCCGTAGTGCAGATATTTCCACAGCATTGGCGACACCTGAAAGCCAACGAGCCTGTCGAGAATGCGCCGCGCCTGTTGCGCGTCCACACGCGCCATGTTTATCTCGCCTGGATTGGCCACGGCTCGCGTCACGGCGTCTTTCGTGATTTCATTATATGTTACGCGCCAGACTTTCTTGCCTTTGGTATCGTTTTTGAGAACCTCGCCGAGATGCCATGCGATAGCCTCGCCCTCGCGGTCGGGATCGGGCGCGAGAAATATCTCGTCCGCTGCTTTGGCAGCCTTGCGCAGTTCGGAGACCACCTTGGCCTTGTCGCTGGAAACTTCGTATGTAGGCGTGAACGTCCAGCAGCCTTCTTTGTTCTTGTCTTCTTCTATCTTGATTGCAAGGCCGCCTTTCTTCGGCAGATCGCGTATATGCCCCACCGACGCGAGGACGTTGAACTCCCCGCCGAGATATTTGCCGATGGTTTTTGCTTTGGCCGGCGATTCCACAATAAACAATTTTCCCATATCGTACAGTCTCCCGAAAATTATTCCTTTTATCCTACATAAAAAAAGCAAAAATGTCAATCCCCCGACGTTTTTTGACAATGCACCGCTTATCCCGGATTTTTTGATGAGGCGGACGGGACGTTCCGGCATGGAGCGTCGTCAATGGCGCAGGTGCGGATGAATGG
>JAFVCR010000209.1 GCA_017479035.1 Kiritimatiellia bacterium
AGATCTTGCGAGATGAGAGCGGTGATAAAATCCATCGGGATGATTTCGCCTTTTTCGTCGATGAATCCTGCGCGGTCGGCATCACCGTCGTAGGCTACGCCGAAAGCGTATTTGCCGGGATTGGCTTTGATAAGGTTGCGCAGGTCGTCGAGCGTTTCATGCTCCAGCGGATTGGCATCGTGGTTGGGGAAGTTGCCATCGTATTCGCCATAGAGTGCATCGTAGGTGAACGGACCTGCCGCAAACGCGGCGGCTTCCGCGATGCCCATGCCGTTTGCAAAGTCCAATGCAAGGTGCAGAGGCTTGGCAAGATGCGCGAATGTCTTGACGTGCGCGGCGTAATCTTTGGAAACATCCACTTTCGTGACGGTTCCCTTTACGGCGGCATCCTCGCCGAGGTCTCCTGCCGCGACCATCTTCTCAATATCCTTTATGCCGGTTGCGCCGGAGATCGGTACTGCATTGGCGCGGCAGAGTTTGCAGCCGTTCCATTCCTTCGTGTTATGCGAGGCGGTTATCATCACGCTGCCGTCCACCTTGCGCGTGCCGTTTGCGAAGTACGACATCGGAGTGGAAGCAAGCCCCACGTCTATCACATCCACGCCCACGTCCGTCAAACCCTTGGCAAACGCCTCGAAAAGCGAATCGGACGATTTGCGGCAGTCCCGCGCCACCACCACTTTTTTCACGCCGGCGAACTTTGCATACGCACGGGCGATCTTGTAGAACACCGCCTCGTCGAGATCCTTGCCATAGACTCCGCGAATGTCATACGCCTTGAAGATACCCATTTTGACCACTCCTTTTCAATTACGAAGATATTTTATAAAAAAATCGCCCGCAAATCAAGCAAAAACCATCATTGCGGGGATTGGCATCAAGTTGCACATTGCGAATGCGCAACTATTCCGCTCGCAGAACGAACGTGAGCGTGTAATGGCCGCTTTCGGGGAAATGCGGCGCGCGCGGCGCGGCGTGGACGCCCCACGAATCGTCCCCGCCCACGCCCATTATCGCCGCGTCCAGGACGAGCGTGACGTTTTGCGCCGCCGTCAATTCCTCGTTGTGCATCGCGTTTTCAAGCTGTTCCACGGTGTATGGCCATGCCGCGAAACCGAACGTATCCTTCAAACCTTCGCGCGGCGTGGATGAGGCGACGGCTTCGACCGAGAAATTGCCGAGCCGCAGCGCATGGACGTCGCAGAAATGGTTGTAGTCCATGGGCGTGACGTACGGCACGGGGCCTGATATGTCTTTCCTCCACAGACCGGGTTTGGCGGCGAATTTGCGGTCGGGATAATTTTCCATCGGGCCGCGGCCGTTCCACACGAGGTTCGTGGCCGAGGCCGGCAGCGCCAGTGCAACGCCCACGCGCGGCACGGCGGGAAGGTCTTTTGCGAGGTTGAAATCCACGTCCACGCGCAAAGTCCTCTCGTCCATCGCATGGCGGCGTATGGTCACGGTGGAGCCTTTCAAGGATTCGTTGAATTCGAATACGCCGTTTTCTTGCGATTGCTCGAATGTGGCATCGCGCCAAAGGCCGTGTTTCACTGCGAGATACTTGCCGGCGGCGTTGTCGTTGTCTGTGGGAGCGCGCCAAAAGAAGGGTTTGATTTCGAGAGCGGCAAGTTCCTTGCACAGCGCGACTTCACCCGGTGCGGGGTAGGAATTCGGGTAAAGGCTGTGGACGTGGGCTACTTCCAACGCGCCGGGGTGGGGGGTGCGGAATGGATCGACTATCCCGTTGCAGTTGAAGGACGCGTTGTTTGGCTTGTCGCCAAAATCGCCGCCGTATTTCAGCGCGCCGCCTACGAACAACGCTTGATCTGCCCAATCCCAGATGTATCCTCCCTGGAACGAATCGTAGCGGTCGGCAAGATCCCAGAAATCCGCAAATCCGCCTGTAGAGTTGCCCATTGCATGGGCGTATTCGCATTGGATGAACGGCATTTCGGGGTTGTTGGAAACGAACTCGAACGCCTGCTGCGGCGTGCTGTACATTGGGCAGTTTATGGATGTAGTGGCGGCGCGGGACTCCTTTGAATACGTGCCGTTTTCGTATTGGATGGGACGAGACGCGTCTATTTCGAGCATCTTTTTGCGGGCGATGGCAAAGTTTTCTCCGCTGCCCGCTTCGTTGCCTTGGCTCCACACAATAATGGAGGGATAGTTGCGCAGGGTCTTGACCATGCGCACGTCGCGCTCGATATGCGCTTTGAGGAAGTCGGGGCGTTTTGCCAGCGTTTCCTTGCCGTAGCCCATACCGTGGGATTCGATGTTTGCCTCGCACGTCACGTAAATGCCGTTTATCGCGCAGAGGGCATACCAGTCCGGCAGGTCGGGATAATGGCACGTGCGCACGGCGTTGATGGCGAGGGATTTGAACGCTGCGACATCCTTCTTCATTTCATCGAGCGTCACAGTATAGCCGCCGGTGGGGGAAAGTTCGTGGCGGTTCACTCCTTTTATCAGAACGCGGCGGTTGTTTATTTTCAAAACACCGTCTTCGATTGCGATTTTGCGAAAGCCGACGGGGAATGCGTAGAAATCTCCTTTGTGGCCGACCACGAGCGTGTAGAGGTTGGGATTGTCGCAGTCCCACAACAGCGGGTTTGCAAGCGCAAGCGGCATTTCCTCGCCGTCTGGAGAATATAGTTTGACGGAATCGACGGAAAGGCCGGGCTTATTTTGCGCAAATTCCGCCTTCACTTCCACTTTGCCCGTCTTCAAATCGTCCGAAACATTGGCATCTACGGTTATGTCTCTTATGCCGTCCATCCTTTCTGCCACGAGCCACACGCTACGGTATATGCCGCTCAAACGCCAGAAATCCTGATCCTCCAGATATGAACCATCGCACCAGCGATAGACTTCTACCTCGATTTCGTTGTCCTGCCCGGTCGGTGCCACGAACGGAGTGATGTCGAACTCCGCCGGCAGACGCGAATCCTCGCTCTAGCCCGCCGTAACGCCGTTGATGCGGACGTAGAACGCGCTGTAAACGCCGTCGAAACGCAGCGTTATGCGGCGGCCTTGCCACGCGTTGGGAATGGAGAACGTTCTGCGATACGTCCCCACAGGGTTGCGCATGCGGTATGCGGTGAAGTCTTCCGGCGGGTCGGGCTCCATGATGCGCGGCGGATTTCTAACGTGCGGATAGCGGGAGTTGGTGTAGATCGGCACATCGTATTCGCCTTGCAACTGCCAGCAGGAGGGGACAGTTATTTTTGCGTCTTTGGCCGGGATGTCCGTATCGAACGGTTCTGGCACGGCGCGCCAATGGAAATCCCACTCGCCGTCGAGGGATTCAACCCATTGCGATGCGTTGCGCGGCTCTTGCAGAAATGCGATTTTCCGCGCCGTGGCTTCGTCGTGCGCGGGGACGAATGCGGCGCGCGCCGGCAGACGGTTGGAAGAGGTGATGTATGGATTCTCCCAATCGGGAAGGTGCCTATACGCTTCGGGCGAAAAATCCCGCGCTGCGCAAGATGCGGCAAGCGCGGCCAAAACGGCGCAAATATCTATGGCGGTTATTTTCATGGCACTATTATACACGATATGCCGCCACGAATGCAACCCCACTATTAAGGGAAAATGCAACCTCGCTATTGCAATTTTTGATTGCAAAGGGCATGGAAATATGATATACTGATGGCAACTTTCTTCGGAGAGGTGGCAGAGTGGTCGATCGCGGCGGTCTTGAAAACCGTTGACCCGCAAGGGTTCGTGGGTCCGAATCCCACCCTCTCCGCCAAAGCCTCCGATCGAAAGTTTCGCTTCTGCGGGCGTAATTCAATGGCAGAATAGGAGCTTCCCATGCTTCTTACGAGGGTTCGATTCCCTTCGCCCGCTCCATTCATTTCTGCAAAATTCCTCATGATGTACCAAACCTTTGGAGTTGTCGCACAAAGCATCCATTGGTATTGATTGTGTGCCATTGCAATGGACAAGTGCAAAGGTATATGGTATAATGTGCGCCGTTTTCGCAAGACGGCGTGAAAGAGGCAGGTTCCAAATGTGCAGATTCATCATCAGAGGAGGCAAGGCGATATGCGGTACGCATGTCGTCCCGGGCAACAAAAACGCCGCGCTGCCGATGATCGCCGCCGCGTTGCTGACGTCCGAAGCCGTGACGCTTGAGAACGTGCCGGACATTACTGATGTGGCGTTGATGCTGGAGTTCGCAAAACGTTTCGGCGCCAAGATAAAGCGCGACAAGGCTGCGCGGACGCTCACGATACGCGCGGCGGCTATCAAAGCGGCGCGGTTGGATCCCGATCTTTCGCGCAAGATACGCACTTCCATTCTATTTGCGGGGCCGCTGCTGGCGCGGTTGGGATATGTGGCACTTCCGCCGCCGGGAGGTGACGTGATAGGCCATCGCCGCCTCGATACGCATTTTGACGGGTTCGTGGCGTTGGGTGCGCGGACGAAACTCTCGCGGCGGGTGTTTTCCTTGCGGGCGGAGAGTGGGCTTGCAGGTGCGTACATTGTGCTGGACGAGGCAAGCGTGACGGCAACCGAGAACATTTTGATGGCGGCGGTGTTGGCGAAGGGGCGCACTGTAATCTACAATGCCGCTTGCGAGCCGCACGTGCGCAATCTCGCGGAAATGCTTGTGGCTATGGGCGCGAAAATATACGGCGCTGGCACTAACAGGCTTGAAATTGACGGTGTGGAGGAGTTGCACGGAACCACTGCAAGGGTGGGGGCGGATCTCGTGGAGGCGGGGAGTTATCTCGCGGCGGCGGCGGTGACCAATGGTGCGATACGTTTGGAAAATGTGGATATAGAGGATTTCGAGATCCTCTCAAAACCTTTCAGAAGATTCGGGTTGAAATGGAAGACCGATGCCAAGAAGGGTGCAATATCTTTCGACGCGCGTGAGAGGCGCAACAGCAGGCGCAAGATAGAATACGATTTCGGCGAGGCGATACCGTCTGTGGCGGATGGGCCTTGGCCGATGTTCCCCAGCGATTTGATGTCGATACTCATAGTGCTGGCTACGCAGACGAGGGGAACGTGTTTGTTCTTCGAAAAGATGTTCGAGTCGCGCTTGTACTTTGTGGATCATTTGATAGGGATGGGTGCTAAAATCGTGCCGTGCGATCCGCACAGGGTCGTGGTGACTGGTTTCACGCAACTCAAGGCATCTGTAGTGACATCGCCGGATATACGCGCCGGCATAGCGTTGATTTTGGCTGCGCTGTGCGCCAAGGGCGATACGGTCATCCTCAATGCCGGGTCGATCGACAGGGGCTACGAAGCCGTAGAGAAAGAACTGGCGCGGCTTGGTGCGGACAGAAAACGGGTAGGGTGACATGAGACGTGTGGCAAATGCGTTTGCAAAGGTGAACTTCACGCTGGAGGTGCTTGGCTCCAGGCCAGACGGTTATCATGATTTGCGTTCGCTGGTGGTGCCGGTTTCGTTGGCAGACGAAGTGTGTGTGGAGGATGCCGATGAGACTTCGTGCGAGATGCCTGGATTTGCGGAAAACGTGCCGCAGGAAAAGAATCTTGCAGTGAAAGCCGTGCGTCTTTTGCAGTCGATAGCCGGTGTGAAGCGCGAGGCGAAGATAATCATCAACAAGAAGATCCCTTCCGGCGGCGGATTGGGAGGAGGCAGCGCGGATGCCGCCGCAGTGTTGAATATATTGAACGAGGAGTGGAATTGCGGTTTTTCAAAGACCGAACTTGCGGCGTATTCCGCAGCCGTGGGCAGTGACGTTCCTGCGTTGGTGCTTGGCGGCGCGGTGCTGATGGAAGGGCGCGGAGAGAGGGTTTCGCCATTCGTTGGAGGGGATTTTGCGCTGCATCTGGCACTCGCTCGGCCAAATGTTTTTGCCTCAACGCCGGCGGTATTCAAAAAATGTGCAATTTCCCGCTTGCAATCTGACGGCGAAATTTTGTATAATATGCACCGTTCCATTCGTTCCAAGGATGCGGACTGCATCGCAGATGCGTTGCATAACGATCTGTGCGAGGCGGCTATGGAACTGCATCCGGAAATCGCCCGTGCCGTGAGCGATCTTCAGCGAGCCGCAGGGCGCAGGGCTACGATGAGCGGTAGCGGCGCTGCGGTGTTCACCGTGGGGCGCAATGCGGCGGAGACGGAAGCAATGGCCAAATGCATGGAAGAGCTTGGATACGAGGCTTGGAACGTGCGCACCTGTCCGGTGATGTAATGGCAGCATAGAGGTTTTTGATACCTTTCGAGGTGGTTCGAATCCACCCCGGACAACCAATCAAACATGTGTTTGATCGTCGCAATCCCCAATAAAACAAGTGCTTGCGCGATATTTCCGCAACTTTAGCACGAGTTGAAACATCTGCGCAAGACATCGCAGAAGACTGATATACGCTGGTGCAAAGAAGTTGCGTTGCAGATGCAGTTAAGGCATCATTGTCTGCAAGCCGAATGATTGATGCGCCCGTCCTTGAGCGTGTGCGGCAGAACCTGTCCCAAAAAGATGTGGCGCAGAAGATGGGCGTTAGCGTGAGCACGATTTCCCGCATGGAAGACAGCGCAGATGTCGATCTTCGCATTGGAGATTTGATGCGCTATGCTTCAATACTGGGGTTCAAAATATCTCTGATGGTGGATAATACCGCCTGAAGCCACCCTTATACCGGATTTTTCGATGCGATGGGCTGCTCGTTCCGTCGTGGAGCGTCGCCAATGGCGCAGGTGCGGATGAATGGCAAGGGGCGGCAGAGCATAAAGCCTCACACAAAGTCCACGAAGTTTTTAAGCCGCGAAGCGGCGATAAGATTACAGACGGGGGTGAAGCGTAGCGGAACCCCCGGGCGGCAGAATATGCTCCTTATGTACTCTTACACTTGGACGAGATGCCCTTATCCCGGATTTTTGGATTACCCGAAATAGTTTGCATTGTGCAGTTTGCAGTGTGCAGTTGTCGCGCTACGTCCATAACGGCACACTGCAAACCCTCCGCGGGCGAGACGCCCGCGTCCCCACAGTACACACTCTCGCACCTTCTCTCATGTCTCTCGAATCTCTGCTCCTCTGCG
>JAFVCR010000210.1 GCA_017479035.1 Kiritimatiellia bacterium
AACCCCAACAGACGTTCCATGCGCCCGAGGCTCTCTTTCAAGGGCAACTGCATCGTGCCGGACTCCGACGGAGGGAATGCGCATTCGATGAACGCCAGCACAAGCCGATCTTTGGTGGTCTTGCGCAACGCATCGCGCACGCCGGAGGATTTCATCTTGGCTTCGAGGCGATCTCGCCTGGCGGAGACGACCTTCCACGCACCTGGGAAATCCTGCGCCTCTTCAAGAGCTGTCAGCAGCAACGCAGACCACTCGTCTCCCCGCGCGGCAGGTACGGAATCGATCAATTCCAGCATCTCGTCCACCGGATAGGGACCTTGCTGCAGCAGTTCCAAAAATCGTGTTTCTTTTTCATCGGTTGTCATAGTCGTCAACTCCAATTCTTGTGGCGAGGATGTATTATATCATATTTCACCGCACCTTGCAATCCGCCATCGCACTTGCCAAAGTGTGCGCGGCGGAGTATCTCCGCAAGCGGCGCAAAGCGCACGTTCCCCAAGGATATGCCGCGCATGAACTGGTTGGGATGGACTGTGCCATCCCATGAAATGCATACTATACCGCCGCCGCTGCGCTGCCGCTGTAAAAGTTTTTCAGCGCGATCTGCAAGCGGATGCGCTTCGCCTTGCATGCGCTCAAGCAGCCATTCGCCGTCTGACGCTCTTCCCACGGTGAGCACTTCCGGCTCGAAACTAGCCTCGTGGCATTTGCGCATCTCTTGCAAAATCGCATCCAGCACATTGCACGTTTCTTCTTGCGATAGCATTTCTCCACCCATCGCAACACCGCGTCCCGATGGCATGAGATGGTAGAAACAAGCGCGTGGAATGGCCTCGCGGCGCATCAGCGCAAAAAACTCCGGTATAATGCCTGCGTTAGAACGCGTGAGTGTTACGCGCAAGCCTGCTTTCACGCCTGCTTCGCGAAGATGGCCAAACGCCGCAAGCGTGCGCGAATACGCACCTTTCATGCCGCGAAATGCATCGTGCAAAGCCATGTCCCCGTCAATGGAAAGCCCTGCGTATGTCATATGCGCAGCGGCGATTTTTCGTGCTGTTTCGGCATCTATCAACGTACCATTGGACGAAAGCGTTACGCGCAAACCCAAGCGATCTGCAAAGTGGGCAAGTTCAAACACGTCATTGCGCATCAGCGGTTCGCCGCCGGAAAAGAGCACCGCGCACACACCGCATTGCGCAAGACTTCGCAGGACATCTTTCGCTTCGGCACTCGACATTTCACCGCAGGAGGTGTTCGCATCCGCATAGCAATGGCGGCATGCAAGATTGCAACGGTTCGTAAGATTCCATGCCACGACTTTTGGCGAATCACCATCGCGCTCTGCGTTCTGTTCGTTGCCGAAGCGCAATGCGTCGCCCGGAGATGCATTGCCGAAATATAGATTCGACAGGCTAATCATTGCGATACTCGCAGTCGGCCTTTGCGCAGCCGTTGCATTTCCCGCGTTCATGCGCCGTCCGCACGGCCTGTGCGCCCGCGCCGATTATCGCGCTTACGCTTTTTGACGGGATCATCAAGAGATTTTGGGAAAGCACTATCCCCGCCTTGCGTTGAGAATCCAGTATCGATAAAAGCGGCCGCTGCACTTCCAGCGGAAGATCGCCGTAGCCCGGCGAAAAACGCATCGTTAGCGTTTCACCGAGCGGTGCAACCTCCTGCGCAATATCATCCATGCAAAAGTCGCAATACGTTTCCACCAGCGCGGCGGCCACACCTTGCGCCATCAATGCCTCCGCCGCGCTAGTGCGAGAAAGCCGCCGCAACAGCGCATCGACCTCCGCGCCAAGCGTCGCGCAAAACAGAAACGCATGGCCGCACCCTCGCAACAGATGCGCAAGTTGCCGAGAATGCGTTTCAAGGCCGCCTATCAACATGCGGAAATTTTCGCCTCGCTCGATTTTCTCCAGCCGCCAGTACGCACGCGGACGGCATGCCGCAAGTACTTGCTTCTCCACGCAATCCAGCCGTGCGGCGAATGCAGCATCGCCTTCTGCCATTGCAGCATTGCCGAAACGCATATAGCGTAACGCCTCCGCACGATCTACCGCAAGTGGTTTCAATCCATTCCTATGATGGAGCCGAGATTGCGGACTATGGCTTCTGCAATCGCAGGCTTGTTCATCGTGTAGAGATGTATCGCATTAACGCCATTCGCCACGAGATCTATTATCTGTTCGGTGGCGTATGCGATGCCGGCGGCGGCCATCTGCGCGGGATCGTCGCCGAAACGATCGATGATCGCCTTGAAGCGACTGGGCAGATACGTGCCGGAAAGTTTTACTATGCGGGCGATCTGCCGGCCATTGGTTACGGGCATCACGCCGGCAACCACAGGAATACCTATCCCCGCCTCGCGCACTTTTGCAAGATAGCGGTAGAATATGTTGTTGTCGAAAAACATCTGCGTGACAAGGAACTCTACGCCGGCATCGACCTTGTACTTGAGATTTGCAATGTCGTCTGCAAGATGTGCGCAGTCGGGATGGCATTCGGGGTAGCATGCACCGCCGATGCAAAAACCTCCGTGTGATGCAATATCGGTTGCAAGATCGCTTGCGTGCCCGTATTCGCCGGATTCTTTCATTTCATCCGTTCTGTCTCCGCGCAATGCAAGTATGTTTTCTATACCGGCGTTGTGGAAGCGCGCAAGTTCGCCCGCAATCTTTTCTCTGCTGGATGCCACGCAAGTGAGATGCGCCAATGCGTCCACACCATGAGCGAGCACCTCTTCGGCCACGGCCAGAGTATTCACGTTGGCACCTCCGCCCGCACCATATGTAACGCTCATGAACGCCGGCTTTGCCGCGCACAACCTTCGCACAGCCTCCGCCACTGGCGCAAACGGCGCATCCTTCTTGGGAGGAAACACCTCAAACGAAAGCGACACGCGCTTCCTTCTCAAAATCTCCGATATTTTCATAGCGCGTCCTTGAGCGCGTCGATGCGATCGGTTTTCTCCCACGGGAATATGGCTCGCCCGAAATGCCCGTATGCGGCGGTGTCGCGATACGACCATCCCTTCGGCGCGAGTAGCCCGAGATCTTCAATGAGCGCACGCGGACGAAAATCGAACACTTTACCCTCCAGCAGCACCTGCGCGATACGCTCGTCCGTAGTGCCGCATGCAGTGCCGAACGTATTTGCGCATATGGATACGGGGCTGGCAACGCCTATTGCATACGCCACTTGTATCTGGCAACGTTTGGCAAGCCCCGCCGCCACGATGTTCTTTGCAGCGTAGCGTGCGTAATAAGCCGCACTGCGGTCTACCTTCGACGGATCCTTGCCGGAGAACGCGCCGCCGCCGTGCGCCGCCGCGCCGCCGTAGGTGTCCACCACTATTTTGCGCCCGGTAAGGCCGCTGTCGCCGCAAGGGCCACCCACGATGAACTTGCCGGTGGGATTGATGTGGAACTTGACATCGTTTGTAAGCAATCCCGTGGGACGCAACACATCGCGGCACACTTCTTCTATGAATGCGTATGTGGCATCGGTGGCACCCGCTGCGGTAGTCTGATGCGAAAGCACCACGGTGTCGATAGCAACGGGCGTTGCGTCTTCATACACCACCGAAAGTTGCGCCTTGGCATCTGGCCGTAGAAATGGTGCGGCTCCGCTGTGGCGCAGTTCCGCGAATTTCTTTACAAGTTTGTGGCTCCACATCAGCGCAAACGGCATCAATTCCGCCGTTTCGTCCGTTGCGTAGCCGAACATCATCCCCTGGTCGCCCGCACCCTGCGCAATGGCCGTGGCGCGGTTAACGCCCTGTGCGATGTCGGGGCTTTGTGCATGAACATTGGTGACATAGCGGAATGTGTCGAACGAAAACTCCTCTGCGGGTTCGTTGTAGCCGATGTCCCTCACTACGTCTCTTGCGATCGCCTCCACATCTTCGCGGGCGAAACCGCTTGCGCTCACCTCGCCCATATTCACCACCATGTCAGGCCCTACCATCGTCTCGCAGGCAACGTGCGCATTGCCATCGCGTGCTATGCAATAGTCCAGCACCGCATCAGAAATCTGATCTGCCACTTTGTCGGGATGACCCTCGCTGACGCTCTCCGACGAAAACACATATCTGCCGCCCATTCTGCAATCCTCTCTATTCCATGCAATCCCCTGCAAAAGCACCATCCATCTCCACTGGAACCTGCTTCCCCGCACTTGCCGGGCACATCGGGTTTGCTACCCTACCACCGTGGTGTTCCTCCCGGTTGGCGCAGCGTTGCCGCCGCTTCCTGATGCTTTACGGAATCGCGGCAAGTCTATCACAAATCCCCTTCTGCGTCAACCCATTTCGCTTGCGCTCTCACTGCAATGTTTCGTGTGCGAGCCGCTCGCCGTCCCAAATGCCGTACGAACGCGCACTGCCGCCTTTTTGCAACGCCAGTGAACCGGGATTGAAAATCGTCACGCCGAACGATGTCTCCCGCAAAAGCGGTATGTGCGTATGCCCGTGGCACAACACCGAACCAGATGCCAACGGCGGAAGATTGTCCTCGTTCCACACGTGCCCGTGCGTTAGGAAGAACGTTTTGCCGTCCGCCGCGAGTACCGAATACGGAGCCAGAATGGGGAACTCCAACATCATTTGGTCGACTTCCGTGTCGCAATTGCCGCGCACGGCAAGAATGCGGTCTTTCTCGGCGTTGAGGAGTTTTGCCACGCGCACGGGGTCGTACATGTCCGGCACACCGTTGCGCGGACCGTGATAGAGCAAATCGCCCAGCAGGACTATCCTCTCCGCATACTTCACACCATCCCGCCCAAGAGCCGCTTCAAGCACGTCGGGAACGCCGTGTATGTCGCTCAAAAACGCAATTTTCATTTTGCGCCATTATATCATATTGCATACGCCATTGCAAGACAAGTAGCAAAAATGCAATCAATGTTGCGGATTATACAATTGCTAAAAAGAATAATGTGCGCTATAATGCACTAGCAATACCGAAAAAGGATTCAATCGCAGGGAGAAACAGTCAATGAATATCCATAATTACAAAATTCCCGCCCCCCCCCTCCATAATTTGCAGTTATAGCAAATATGCGGTGCTTGCGGCGGTGCTCTGCGGCATCACTCTCGCCGCAAATGCCGATACATACTATTGGATCGGCGGTGAATCCGGCGCATGGAAATCCGCCAGCAATTGGTCGCTCGAACCCAACGGCGAAGCGGCGGAAAAATATCCAGACTCCGGCATCAACAACAGAAACACTTCCGCCAGCGACACCGCCGTTTTCGACAACGCCGCTACAGTCACCACGGACGGCAACTGCTACATCAGGACGATCACCCTCAACGCGCCGGTAGCCTTCACCGGCGGCGGCGAGTTCAAAAGCCACTACAGCAACAACAACGCGATAACCGTGAACGCCGGCGAAAACGGCGTATTCATCATGTCAGGAGTCAAGTTGCGCGTTGGCTATGCAACATCCAAAACGGATCGCGGCACGATCTCCGCACCTATAGAAGTAGCAGGCGACGGCAATACCCTCTTTCTCAACACTGCATACAACAACGGTGCACGCTACAGTTACCTCACCGTAAGCGGTGCAATCTCCGGCACTGGCACCCTTGAAATAAACGGCGGAAGCCGTCCCGAATACTCCAATATAGTTTTTGCGGGCTCGACTGCGGATTTCACCGGCACGATCACAAGCACTGCGCAGACTACTTCGCTGAACATCGCCGGGTGGAAATACATCGCCGGCAGCTCATACGCCATTCCTTCCTCCACATTGACATTTTCCGGAAACGGCTCGTTTGCCATCGAGGAAGGCATCTCCACAGACTTCGCCGCACGCATAAAGGATTCCACATCCGCGATAACAATAGACACCGCCGGGAACGCACTATCTCTCGGCGCAATTCCCGCATCGAACTCCGGCGGATTTAAGAAAACCGGCGGCGGAACGCTCACACTCACCGCCGCACCTCTTTGCACAGGCACTATTACAGTGGAAGAAGGTCGGCTCGTCCTGCCCGCCAACGCAACGCTCGCAATGGATTTTGCGGTTGCAGGCGGCGAACTCGAAGTTCCGGCAGGAAATGTTTTCACAGGAAATCTTGATGTGTCCGGCAACGGCAAAATCGTTGTGGCGGGCAACTCTGGGTGGGATGGCGCAACAGAACTTTTCACACTGCCGGCAGGTTCTACGCTCTCCACGCAGCAAGTGGCAATCGAAGGCATCGGCCGCTCTACGTATGAAATTTCAGTCGACGAAACTGGCACCGTGTCTGCCACCATCTCACCCGCCACGCTTGTGTGGAACGGCGCGGACGAAGCAGCATGGACTAGCGCAGGCAACTGGCTCATCTCCGGCGAACAAAATACATACCAGTCAGGCGACGTGGTTGCTTTCACAGACGGCGCGTTCACTGCCGCCGGCGCAACGGAACTGACCGTGAACGTGGATAGCGATGTAGCCCCATCCGCCGTTTCAATCTCGCCCTCCGAAAGCAACACCTATATCTTCAATGGCACAGGCAAAGTCGTTACTGAAGATTTGACAGTGGACAACAACGGTGCCGGCGCACTCGTCTTGAAAAGCGATGTGTTCAGCGCGCGTTCTCTCGCCAGCGGCAATGGCGCTGTGACGTTCGATCCGGGCGAGGACGGCGAAATCAACTTGGCAGCCATCTCCGGCGGCGGCAAGGCCACCATTGCTTCCGGCACGTTGAATCTCGCATCCGTTCCGCAGAGCGCAATTGAAATAGCCACCGGCGCAAAGGCCGTCATATCCGGTGAAAATGCCTCCACTGCATACATGTTGGAACAAAAGGATATTTCCGGTGCAGGCGATCTTTATTTTGCAAATGGCGTATTCCGTTTGCGAGGCGACAACTACAACAACGCCCACATGAGCAATTTCTCCGGCACGCTGCACATCCCCGCCGGCGCGATATACGAAACCTACATTCGCGGATCCGGAATATACCAGTCCCACCCGTACGGTACCGGCACACTCGCTCTTGAAGGAGGAACTGTGCGCATGCCCGATGCCAACTCGCAGCCGCAATACACCATAGACTGCGCAAAAATCGATGTCGTTGCAGACAGTACCATCGTAAATAACCACCGCGACAAGCAACTCAACATCACCGCCGCAATCGAAGGCTCCGCCACTCTCACTTTCAGTAGCGGCAAGAGCAGCAACGCCAATGCATATCGCGGCGCAAGATTGCAGGGAGACAACTCCCGTTTCTCCGGCACCGTGAATTTCGACAATTCCATCGCACCAGGCGTGGCTATCGGCATAATGAGCAACATTTCCGGCAGTGCCCTCGCCACATGGAACGTTCGAGGTGAACCTGCCGCACTTACACATTTGATCGATTTGGAAGTGCAGACCGCCAACCAGACGATGGCACTCGGCGCATTCAATGTGGCAAGCGCAAATGCGGCGGTTTACGTCAAAAATCCTCTCACCATCGCCCTCGGCGGCAATGACGGCAACTCCACCATCAACGGCGCGCTTGCACTGCAGAACCAAGGCACATACAATATCGCAAAAACGGGTGCTGGCCGCCTCGCGCTTGGCTCCGGCTTCCAGTTTGCAAACGCTTCCACTCTTGGCGTGGCCACGGCTGACTATACAGCCAACCAGCAGACGAAAAACATCGTAGTGAACGAAGGCGAATTCACATGCGCGGAAGGTTTGGATCTAGGAGACGTGAACATCACTCTCAATGGCGGGACGCTCGTGTTTGAGAAATCCTCCCCGCAAGCGGGTGTTGCCTACACCCTCTTCAAAACAACCGGAACGATAAACATTGCACCTGCGGTGGAAATATCCGCTCCTTCAATGACGCATCTGGCGGGCAAATGGGTGTTGAAAGTCGTCAACGACGGCGAATACAATATCCTGCAGATTTCCTACGCTCCGGTGGGGTTCACTATCAGAATACGCTGACCCCGGCGATTGTTGTTTCTCCTGTGCGGCGCACCGGGCTGGTGCGCCGCTTTTTGTATTCTCAAAGTCGTCAGGCGGTCAACTTCTCTACCTTCAAGGTGAGATTGTCGCGAGAGACAATGCGCACGGTTTCGCCCGGTTCCACCACGCAATCGGCCACGGCCGCCCATTCGGCATCGCCAAGCACTACGCGCCCGGGAAGAGCGGGGGAGATTCGTTGCACGGTCGTGGCAAGTTTCCCGGCGAAGCCGTCCTCGATGTCGCGCATTTCGGACGTGGGAGTCTTCACGCCCAACGCACCCATGAACCAGCGGCGCAGGGTAAGGAGGCTTGCCACCGAAGCTACGCTGAAGAACGCAAGCTGCACCCACACAGGCATCTCCGGCCATGCCGCAAGCACGAGGCCTGTAGCCACGGCACCTATGCCGAAAAACAGTATCACAAACCCGGGCGTGACGATTTCGCACACCATCAGCAGTGCGCCGACATACATCCACAACCAATGAACAGCAAGAAAATCCATACCACACTTCTCCCCTTTTGCGCCTATATTCTATACAATATCCGCCTTGCATGCAACCTTTTTCTCACAAGGCAGATATGGAGTGAATTGCAGTGCAGATATTGCGAAATGCGGGAAAATTTGATAGAATATAAAGCCTTATGAAAAACAAGACAGTATTGTTTCTCGGCGATGGCATGGCCGATGAACCAGTGGACGAACTGGGAGGCAAAACGCCCCTGATGGCCGCCAATACGCCTAATATGGATTTGATTGCCGCGCATGGACGCTGCGGCGAAATGCTCACCCTGCCCGATGGATTTCCCACTTCCAGCGATGTCGCAAACATGAGCGTCCTTGGAGGAGATCTTGCTACGGAACTTTGTGGAAGAGGCCCGCTGGAAGCGGCCTCGCAGGGAATAAAAACCGATAAGGACGACGTTCTCTACCGCATGAATCTCGTAACGATAGACGAAGCCGGCAACCTCAAGGATTTCTCCGGCAACCATGTAGGCGCTACCGAGCAACATGAGGCGATCGACATCCTCAACCGCGAAATCGCCGCAAAATGGAAAGGCGGCGAAGGCGAATACATACGTTTCTATGCTGGTGTATCGTATCGCAATCTATTGCGTCTGCATGGTGCGGCGTTCAACGCCAAGGAAGTGGAATACCACAAGCCGGACGATAACCAAGGCAATCCCTTTTGGGATCATCAGGTTCGCGCGAAGAGCCCCGCCGGCGAATATACAGCAAACGTCATAAATGAAATCACCCGCCAAGCACTCGAACTCCTGCGCGGACGCGGCGCAAACGGCATTTGGGCATGGAGCGGCGGCAAAGCTGGCGCAATACATTCCGTAAGCGAAAAATACGGCAAAAAATGCGCGGTCGTCAGTGCAGTGGATGTTATAAACGGGCTCGGGCGCACAATGGGGCTTGATGTGATAAAGGTGGAAGGCGCAACGGGCTTCATTGATACCAATTACGAGGGCAAGGCCGATGCTGCGATAAAGGCGATTCGCGACGGCTACGACTTTGTGTATGTGCATATCGAAGCCACGGACGAAGTAAGCCACATGCAGGATCTCGGTTTGAAGTTGAAAGCGATAGAAGACTTCGACCACCGGCTCGTGGGCAGAGTGATTTCGGAATTGGGCGATAGCGTGTCGTATTGCGTCCTGCCGGATCATCCCGTGCCGCTTGCAATAGGCAAACACACTCGCACTCCCGTGCCGGTGGCCGTATATCAACCAGGTGTGCAGCCCGATGCGGTAAAAGTCTACGATGAAAAGCACGCTCCGAAAGGTTCTCTTGGCTTTCTCAAAGGCGGAGACCTCATGGATCTCCTGCTGAAAGACTGACATGGCTCTACAGAAAAACAATGCAAATAAAAGGCGTGCGCGATCTGCCGTAGCCGGCGTTCTCGCGCTGCCTTTTGGTGTTTTTCTGTGGCTCTTGCTGTGGACGGCGATGGGGCTTTTCGCGCTTGTGCCGGCAAAGAAAGCGTATGGTCTCGGCTGCGCAATGGCATCTACGATATACCCCTTTTTTCCCAAACGCCGCCGCCTCGCAATCGACAACATTCTCAAGGCGCAGATAACGAGCGACCGCGCCGCTGCTGCGCGCATCGCAAAAGATTCGTGGTGTCATCTACTTGGGCATATCTTCGAGGCACTGAAAGTTCCAAAGGTGATAACAAAAGAAAACTGGCGCGAGCATCTCGCCACGGACGAAGGCCATCCCGATGCCGTTAAACTGCTTTTGGACACGCCCGGCGAGCCGATACTGCTCGTGAGTGCGCACCACGGTGTGTGGGAAATCGCCACCAATATATTGAGTTTCACCCGTCCGATGATTGCCATCGCACGAACGCTCAATAATCCGTTCGTGGCAAAGTGGATGAAAAAGCACC
>JAFVCR010000211.1 GCA_017479035.1 Kiritimatiellia bacterium
CACCTTCTCTCATGTCTCTCGAATCTCTGCTCCTCTGCGCCTCTGCGTTGATTGCATTTTCAAACTTCAAACTGCACACTGCAAACTACATTATGTGCCACGGGGAGACTCCTTTATTGTTTTGTGCAACGCCATTATAGCGTATTCGGGAAAAAGTCTCCCCCCTTATTTCTCCATTCTCGGAATATGTTTTCCCTGGATTTTGTTGGCTCAAATGAATATCGGGGATAATTTATCCCGGATTTTCCGGGATAAGCGTGTCGCGCGCTGGCATGTTGCACGCAAGGTATCGGTGCTACTGCCGCAATGCGGCAAGAACCGCCACCGCGAAAATCGCCGCAGTTTCAGCACGCAGCACCGTAGGCCCAAGGGAGACAGGCTGCGCCATTGCGAGCAGCGCGGCAAGTTCTGCGGGGGAGAAATCCCCTTCCGGCCCGATGAATACGCCCGCATCCCCTTCCATTCCCGCCTTGGCGGCCGCTTTTGCTATAGGCTCTGGCATTTCGCCGTCCATCAACGCTCCGGCAAAGATTTTTCCGCTATTCTTTGCTATTTCAAGCGCCTCCGCAAAAGAAACCGGCGCGTGTATCTCCGGCAGCCACACGGCATGGCTCTGGCGCGCGGCCTCTTCCGCGATTTTGTTCCATCTCTCGAGTTTTTTCGCGGCCTCGCACTTGGCAATCTTCACCACGCATCTCTCCGCCATCACAGGCACGATATGCGTTGCGCCGAGTTCCGTCACTTTTTCCAGCATCCATTCCCAGCGGTTTTGTTTGGTGAGGCAGGCAAAAAGCGTAAGCCTCGCACGCAGCCTTGGATGCATCGTTGCATCACCCGCCGCCGCAAGTGCGCCGCCCTCCGCAATGTTGAATATCCTCGTTCGCCCCGCACCGTCAAACAATTCCACATCCTCGCCCAGCTTGGCGCGCACCACGCGCAGATGCTTTGCGGCATCTTTTGAGAGTGTCGCCTCGCCGGAGAGTAGCGTATCTGTATCAACAAGGATACGGTGCACGGCCGTCACGCTTTCTTTAAAACGTCGCGGCGCGCGAGAAACGTTTTCTGCCTCGCGGCTAGGTCGCGCCGCGCCGGGAAGTTTGCATCGTCGAGCGCGTCTGCGGCTTTTTCAAGCGCGACGCGTTGTGCGGAAGTGAGCCTCGCCGGTGCTTCTATCACGAACCGCACCAGAAGATCGCCCGCATTGCCCGTGCGCAAATCCCTCACGCCCTTTCCGCGCAGCCGCAAAACCTTGCCGTTGGGCGTTCCGGGTGCGATTTTGACCTCCGCCGCGCCGTCAGGCGTAGGCACTTCCACCTTGCCGCCAAGCGCGGCCAAGAACGGCGAAACTGGCACGTCCACCGCAAGATCCGTCCCGTCGCGTTCGAAAATATCGCTCTCGCGCACGTTTAGGACTACATATAAATCTCCCGCCGGGCCTCCGCGCACGCCTCCTGCGCCCTTGCCCGTAAGCCGCAAGCGGCTGCCTGTATCCACTCCCTGCGGTATGCGCAATGTAATTTCTCTTGGCGTTTGCGTTTCGCCCGTTCCCCTGCACGCCGGGCAAGGGGACTCTATTATCGAACCCGCGCCGCCGCATCTGGGGCACGTCTGGCGCACTTGGAAAAATCCACTCCCGCCCACTATCTGGCCGCGCCCCCTGCAATGCGGGCATGTAGTGCGCTTGGTGCCCTTGGCGGCTCCCGTGCCGCCGCACGCCGGGCATTCCTCCGGCAGGTTTATCGTCAACGTCCTCTGCGAACCGAAGAGCGCCTCCTCGAAGTCGATGTCCAATTGCATCGTCATGTCCGCGCCGCGCTGCGGTGCATTGGGGTCTTGCCTGCGCCGCCCGCCGCCGCCGAACAAATCTCCGAAATTGAAACCTCCGCCCCCGCCGCCGAACAGCCCGCCGAAAAGATCCTTCAGTATGTCGCCGTCGGAGAAATCCCGCCCGAAATCGAATCCTCCCGGGCCGAAATTAACCCCCGCATGCCCAAACTGGTCGTAGTGCTGGCGTTTCTCCGGATTGGAAAGCACCTCGTACGCTTCGGATATTTCAGAGAAGCGATCCTTCGCCTCGGGCTTGTCAGGGTTGCGGTCTGGATGCCACTTCATCGCAAGTTTGCGATATGCAGACTTTATCTCGTCCGCAGTGGCCGTTTTCGGCACGCCCAGCACCTCGTAGTAATCGCGCTTTTCAGCCATTTGCTGCGCCCTCTTCCTTGGCCGGTTCTTCCGCCGGCACTTCCGGCGCGCCGGCGGACACCACAACCTGCGCTTCGCGCAAAAGTTTGCCGTTCAGCATCCATCCTCTCTGCATCTCGGCCACCACGTTCCCCTCCGGCACGTCCGCACTGGGGATGGTTGTCATCGCCTGGTGGAACTCCGGGTTGAACGGCTCTCCCACTGTGGCAAGCGGCGTTGCGCCGTGCCTGGCAAGTGCCTTCATCAACCCGTCGTAAATCAGTGCCACGCCCTTTACGAATGCGTTTTCCATATCCGCGCCGTCCAATGCCCGTGCGAGAGTGTCGGCCGTGCCGGTCACGTCTTTCAGCACGTCTGCGGCGGCTATGCGGAACGTCTCTTCGCGCTCGCGCGCCGTGCGCTTTTTGAGATTGTCGTAATCCGCCAGCGAACGCAGATATTTATCTTTCCACGCCGCCGCTTCGTCTGCGGGTTTGGTGCTCTGCGCATCCTGCGGCGTGTTGGCTTCTTCGCCCGCTGCGGCATTTGTATTGTCATTCTTTTCCTGCACGGGCTCTTGCGCCTCGGCAGATGTTTCTTTTGCAACGTCTTCCATCTTTTTCCTCTTGAAAATATCTAAACCGAAAAACCACATCGTCCTGC
>JAFVCR010000212.1 GCA_017479035.1 Kiritimatiellia bacterium
AAGCGCGAGGCCGCAGGTTTCACAGGCGGCAGTTTTGCCGATATGACGCGCATCTCCGCTAGTGCGCCCTCGCTGTGGGCGGAGCTCATAATGGAAAACCGGAACAATTTTCTGAAGGCTGCCGATGCATTCGCCACCCGTTTCGATGCAATCGTCTCCGCAGTCCGTGCTGGAGACAAAACCCTCCTCGCTTCAACTCTGGAAGGCTGAACCGCTCACCTCCTGCCAGCGGCGAGTGGCGAATCTTGCAAGACAAGTGCGTAAATGCTATAATGGCCTCATGGATGTGAAGATCGACAAGTCATGGAAAGATGTGCTGGGCGGCGAATTCACAAGCGAATACTTTGCCTCGCTTGCCAAGTTCGTGCGCAACGCATATGGGAACGGTGTTTGCTATCCTCCGGGGCGATTTATTTTCGAGGCGTTCAACCGCACTCCGTTCAACAAAGTAAAAGCAGTAATCATAGGCCAAGACCCGTACCACGGCCCGAATCAGGCGCACGGGCTATGCTTTTCCGTTCTGCCGCCCACGCCACCTCCGCCATCGCTCGTCAACATCTACAAGGAACTTGAAAGCGAATACGGTATAGCCATAAATCGTTCCTCCGGCGATCTAACGCGTTGGGCCGATGACGGAGTTTTGCTGCTCAATGCCACGCTTACCGTATCGCAAGGTGCGCCAATGAGCCATTCGGGACGCGGATGGGAACGCTTCACGGATGCGGTAGTCTCGGCATTGAACGCCCATCGCGAGCATCTGGTATTCCTCTTGTGGGGTGCAAGTGCGCAACGCAAAGGCGCGTCAATAGACCGCTCGCGGCATCTGGTGCTTCAAGCCGCGCACCCATCTCCACTCTCCGCCCACCGCGGATTTTTCGGATGCGGCCATTTCAAAACCGCAAACCGGTATTTGGAGGCCAACGGCATCGAACCCGTGCGCTGGGTATGAATGCGGCTAGCGCACCATGCCCAGCAATTCGTCCAATTCTGTACGGACTTTGAGGTATTGATGTTCGTTAAGTGCGTGCAAAGATTGCAGATCTTCAAGTTCGCGTCCGAGCCTTCGCCACAGGTCGCATGCTTCGGCTTGCGAGACGATGCCTCTTTCGCGCATTTCCTCCACTGATGCCACATTGCGTCCCAGAACTCTTGCCGCTCTCGCACCTCGCAACGGTTTTGCCATTGTCGCAACCCTACCTTTCTAGGAACTGCCGCAGTTTGGCGGCGACCATACCGTCTGCAATGGCCTTGCTGCAAATCTCCACTCCAGACTCGATGCTCTCCGCCTTGTCACCGGCCACAAGTGCCGCAGCGGCATTCAGCACTGCCGCATCGCGATATGCCTCACAGCCCGTGCCTCCCTCCAAAACCGCACGGGTAATCCGTGCATTCTCCTGCGGAGTTCCACCGCGAATTGCATCTATTGCCCGGCATTTCCCGAAAATCCTCTGCGGATCCACCTCATACTCGCGCACTTCGCCGCCGGGCATTATCTCCGCAACCGTGCTGCAGCCCGCAAGCCCAAGTTCGTCCAATCCGTCCGGCCCGCAGAACACAAGAGAATGATCCGTCCCCAACTCCTTCAAAGCATGGACGTATATCGGTATTATGTCCTGCGAATACACTCCAAGCGCACTGCGGCGCACCAATGCCGGATTCGCGAGCGGCCCCAGTAGATTGAACACTGTCCTGAACGGCAAGCTCCTGCGCACGGGTGCAACATTGCGCATCGCCGGGTGGAACATATTTGCGAACAGAAATCCGATTCCTTTCTTTTCTATGTCCCGCTCGATGGTCTGCACGTCCTTCTCCAAATCGAACCCGAGCGCGGCGAGCATGTCCGCCGAACCGCTTTTGGATGTCGACGCGCGGTTGCCGTGCTTTGCGATTTTAACTCCGCATGAAGCCGCGATTATTGCAGCCGTCGTGGAACAGTTGAATGTGCCGAAGCCGTCTCCACCAGTCCCCACAATATCCACCGCATCTTCCGGCGCGCGGATTTTCACCGCCATGCGGCGCATTGCCCTAGCCGCGCCAAGCACTTCACTTGCGCGTTCGCCCTTGACGTGGAGGATTGCAAGCAGCGCCGCGATCTTCGCATCGGGCAGAGAGCCTTGCATTATCTCTGCAAACGCATCCTGTGCCTGTTCCTCGGAAAGATCGCTTCTCCCGTCCGCCACCGCCTTCAGTATTTCATCGAATTCTGCCATAACACCTCCGCCGTCAAATTGCAATCGACGAGATTACGCCCTGTGGATATTCCGGTATGCCACACCTATACACTAGGCGCACGTCATCAAGGAATCCATCCCATGACTGGTACCTGTTTTTCCTGTTCTTCACCATCGCTTTCGCCAACAGCCGTACGAATCCTTCTGACATCATAGGCTGTATCGTACGCGGATCGGGTGCCTGCCATTGCGCCTCTACGTGTGCGCGCATCGTGTCGTCGTTGGACAGGCCTGGGAACGGCATCCTCCCGCAAGCGAGATGGTATAGAGTCGCGCCGAGCGAGTAGATGTCGCTTCTCTGGTCTAGCGCTTCGCCGAGCACCTGCTCCGGCGAAATGTACGCCGGCGTCCCCGTTACCTCGTCGCTCTCCGCCACGGACGCGATATTCGCCGCCTGTGCTATGCCAAGGTCTGTGAGTTTTATGGAACCATCTACATCGACCATTATGTTTTCGGGTTTGATGTCGCAATGCACCATTCTGTGGCTACGCCACGCATAGTTCATCGCCTCGCCCACCGTCTCCGCCACTATCAGCGCATCATGCTCAACAATGTATTCCTTGCGCGCAATCAACTCGCCGAACGTATACCCTCCCACGAAATCCATTATGAAGTAATACCTACCGTCCACGCAGTCCGCCTCCATAGCGTGTACTATGTTCGGGTGGTCCACTTCGCTCATCGCTTTCGCCTCGATTATGAACTGCCGCACGTCCCGCGCCGATGCGTTGAAGCGGCTGTCCATGACCTTCACCGCCACATATTTTCCCAATGCGAAATGCCACGCCTTGTACACGATGCTCATGCCGCCGCGTCCGGCAATGCTTTCTATCCGCAATCCGGGAATGTCTGGCGGCGTGTCTCCTGCGGAATTTTCTTCGGGGTTCATTTCTTCTTCCTCGCAGGTTGCTCCCCCGTCCCGTGGCACTTCTTGCACACAAGCGATCTCTCGCCTCTGCATGCTTTGCATACAACCTTGCCTACTCCGCCACAGATCCTGCACGGCTCCAGCGTAGGTTCCACCATCTGCCCGTTGCCCCCCTTCTCGCGCCGTGTATATATCCATCCGCCATCGCAATGTTTTTCTTTGCAATCCACCAGCCCTTCGCCGGAGCATTTCTTGCATATCTCAAACCCGTTCCATCCGCACTTGGAACACGGCTCGCAATCGCGCGGCGGTTCGTCTTTCGTCTGCCGCACCAGCAGCGAACCCCTGCCGTTGCAAACGGGGCATTTCGTTTTTACATCGTATTTCCTGCCAGTGCCTATGCTGCCGCCGCCAAGGAGTTTCGCCAATCTCTGCGGCGGCGCGAACACCGTGCTGCCCTTGCCTCCGCATGTCGCGCATTTTACCCTCGTCATCGCAGGTTGATGTATTGCCGCATTCCCGCCGTCCTGCGCAAACGCCGCACCGCACGCCAACGCAAGCACCGCTTGCAATGCTAAAACCGAAATCCGGAACATTCTCACAGTTCCACCCCTTCCTGCGCGTATTCTTCTATTTTGCGGTAAAGCGTTCTGCGCGAAATCCCAAGCCGTTCCGCCGCCTTCGTCCTGTTGCCGCCGGCCTGTGCTATCGCCTGCGCGATCCGCCGCTTCTCAAGTGCCTCCAGCGTGCCGCCGCCGGTGTCCACCGCAAGTTCTTTGAGATGGTATCGTATCTGTTCCGGCACGTCGTCCACGCCCAATTCGGGGTTTCGCGCCAGCACCACCATTTTCTCAATCGTGTTGCGCAACTCCCGCACGTTCCCCGGCCATGAATAACTTTCGAGGATTTTCATCGCCTCCGGCGCGATACCTTGCACCTTTGACCCGTTCGCCTTCGAGAACTCGCGCAGATACCTCATTGCTATCAATGGAATGTCGCCCGTGCGCTCTCTCAATGCCGGAAGGCGTATGTCCACCACATTGAGCCGGTAATACAGATCCTCGCGGAACTTGCCCTCGGCCACCAGTTTCGCAAGCGGCTTGTTGCACGCCGCCACGATACGTATGTCAGTTTTAATCGTCTCCGTGCCGCCCACGCGCTCGAACGTGCGCGTTTCAAGCACGCGCAGCAGTTTCACCTGCGTTGCCGGCGATATTTCCGAAATCTCATCCAGAAAAATCGTTCCGTGGTTCGCCGCTTCGAAACGCCCTATCCTGCGCTGGAACGCATCGGTGAAAGCTCCCTTCTCGTGCCCGAAAAGTTCGCTTTCAAGGAGGCTCCCCGTCAGTGCCGCGCACTCCACCGCCACGAACGGTCCCTTTGCGCGTGCGCTCAAATTGTGTATCGCGTGCGCCACGAGTTCCTTGCCCGTTCCGCTAGGGCCTTCGATAAGAATCGTTGCCTCCGTGGGTGCGGCCTGCCGCACCAGCGCGAAAACATTTTTCATGGCGGGGCTCTCCCCCGTTATGTTCTCCATGCCGTATTTCTCGTTCACCTGCGAACGCAACTCGTGCACTTCCTTCTCCAGGAGTATCTGCGCGATGGCTTTCTCCACGCGTTTCTCTAGCGCGTCCAGATCTATGGGTTTCACCAGGAAATCGTCCGCGCCGTCTTTCACGGCCGCCACCGCATCCGCCACGCTGCCGTATGCGGTGATCAGTATCACCACCATTTGCGGACGAATCCTCTTCACCTCCCGCAACAGTTCCATCCCGCTCGCGCCCGGCATGCGTATGTCGCTCAACACCACGCAAATGCCGGGGTCTTCCTCTATCATGCGCAGCGCCGCCTCCGCATCGGCCGCGCCGAGCGTGCGCCACCGCATGGCAAGCGCCCGCACCATCAAGTCGCGCGTTCCCTTCTCGTCGTCCACCACCAATACCGTCTGCATGGCTACGTCAACTCCCTTATTCTTTTATTGATGCGCGGCAGACGCACGGAAAACACCGTTCCCTTCCCCTTCTTCGTCTCCACGTCTATCGTCCCGCCGTGCGCGCGCACTATGCGTTGTGAAATCGCAAGCCCCAATCCGGAGCCGTGCTCCTTCGTAGTGTGATGCGCGCTGAAAAGCCTCCCCAGTGTAGCCTCGTCCATCCCCTCTCCCGTGTCGCGGAAAGCCACGCACACGTCACTGTCGCCACAGGTTACCGCAATTTCGAGCCGCCCGCCGTCCTTCATCGCCTCCAATGCGTTTTTTGCCAGGTTGAAGAACACTTGCGCCATCTGTGCGCCATCCAACATCACCATGTCGATACTGGGCGGCAAATCCAACGTCACCTTCACCCGATGCGTCTCGAAAAGCGGTTTCATCGTGGTGAGCATTTCCTTGAGCGGTTCCGCCACGCTGCCCGGTGCAAGATCTGCCTTCACCGGCCGCAACGCCTGCAGAAATTTCTTCACAATCCCGTCCAGCCGTTGTATCTCGCCGCCCATCGCCTCCGCATCCGCAGCAAGTGCTTCCCGCAAACGCCCGTCCTCGATGCGCGCCACGGTTCGTTTGAACAGTTGCACATTCAGCGAAAGCGCATTTAGCGGATTCCCTATCTCGTGCGCCACGCCGCTTGCAAGTTCTCTCACCGCGTCCAGGCGCGACGTCTCCACCATTTCGCTTTCCCTGTCGCGCAGATGCGTCACGTCCCGCAGGATCATTATCGTCCCGTGCTCCTGCAGCAGCGTCCGCACTTCCAGAATCCTTCTGCGCGGATATGCCACTTCGATTTCTCTGTAATTGGCGCTTTGCAATTTGCTGTTGGCAACGGTGGGCTTTGCCGGCGGCGTTTCCACCTCGCGCAGCCCGCACTCCGCACTGAACTTGCGCCCTTTCGCCCGCGCAGGATCGAACGACAGCATCTCCCCCGCCGCATCGTTCGCGTAGAGAACTGTTCCGTCCGCATTCAACGCCACCACACCTTCCTCGAGCGACCCCAACACTCCCTCAAAAAAGCCTGCTTCGCGAGCCAGCATGCGATACTGCTGCTCGATAACCGCAGGCTCCAGCTTTTCAAGCCGCCCCGCCACTTTGTCGAAGAAATTGCGCATTTGTAATTCGTTTACCTCTCCCGCCCGCGCAACAACAACCCGGCACGGCAACTGCAAACTAGACAATATGGCACAGTGTATCATTTTTGCACGTTTATGTCAAGCCAAGTCTTGTCCCCGCAGTAGTTACGCAGTGTGCAGTGTGCAGTTTGAAGATGCAATCAACGCAGAGGCGCAGAGATTCGAGAGTGTGTGTACTGTGGGGACGCGGGCGTCTCGCCCGCGGAGAGTTTGCCGTGTGCAGTTATGGATGCGGCGCGACAACTGCAAACTGCACACTGCAAACTATTTCGGGGAATCCAAAAATCCGGGATAAGGGTGTGTTTTTATCCGCAGGTTTGCAATATAAGGGAATTTGTGGTATAATACCTTATTATTTGGAGAAAACGCAGATGAAACCGATTTTGCTCGCCGGGGCACAAGCCCTTTCGCCATTCCGCATTGATGCAATACGCGCCAAGATGGTGGCAATCGATGCAGCCTTGAGGGATGTCGCAATCAACGCGCGCTGGATATATGCGCTTGAGAGTAAAGGCGGCAAGGCTCTCGGCGAGAAGACCCTTGATAAAGTCAAACTCCTTCTCAACGTCACCGGCAACGATGTCAAGGCGCAATGCTACGTCACGCCGCGGAAAGGGACGATAAGCCCTTGGTCGAGCAAGGCGACAGACATCTTCCACAACTGCGGACTTTCGGAAGTCGCCCGGGTCGAGCGCGGCATTGCATACGATTTCGACCGCGAATTGCCTCCCTCCGCGCTCTCGGTCCTTTTCGACCGCATGACCGAAGGCGTGTACACGTCGCTCGACGATTTGTTCGAGGTGAAGGAGCCTGCACGCGGCGTGGAGTTCGATGTCCTCGGCCGCGGCATCGATGCCATTCGCGAAGCCAATACATCCCTCGGCCTTGCCATCAGCGAAGAGGAAATGTCTTATCTCGCAAAATCTTTCAAAGCCGCAGGCCGCAACCCGACGGACACGGAACTTGTCATGTTCGGTCAGGTCAACTCCGAGCATTGCCGCCACAAGATTTTCGGCGCAAAGTTCATCATCGACGGCAAAGAGCAGAAGGACTCGCTCTTCGGGATGATAAAGAACACGCACAAGAGGCGTCCGCAGGATACGCTTGTAGCCTATGCGGAAAACTCCAGCGTCATAAATGGCTTCCGCACCGATGCGTTCGTGGCCAATCCGATAACGCACAAATACGATTTCCGCAAGACC
>JAFVCR010000025.1 GCA_017479035.1 Kiritimatiellia bacterium
CGTGGGCAAATGACCCAGCGCGATGCCGTCAGTTTTCTATTACCACCTTCACGCCCGTGTCCACAAGGTTGTAGAACCACACCGCGCACCAGTTTGCCAAGCGGAAACACCCGTGGCTTTCCGCACGGCCTATCTGCTCGGGATACGGCGTGCCGTGTATGCCGTATCCCGGCAATGAAAGCCCTATCCAAGCAAGCCCCACGGGGTTGTTAGGCCCGGGCGAGAGTATGTATTTGGAAGTTCCGTCCGCCGCCGAATCCGGCGACCATGTATAGTTCGGCAACTGCGCCATTGTAGATACCGTCACTACGCCTTGCGGCGGCAGATTGCTGCGTTTGGCGGCAATGGAACACGGCGCATATGCAATAAGCGCGCCTTTGGCATCGTATGCGCTGATGCTCTTGCCAGCAAGGCTCACGCGCAGTTGCGCAGCCTTCGGCCAATGCAGATTGCGCCGCTGCGCCTGCGTAAGAAATTCCATGCGCCGCACGGCCGGCATCACCACCTGCGTCCCTTCAGCCGGGTTCGGCCAGTCTGCGGAAGGGTTCAACGCGCGCAGCAACGCCGGCGAGCAATGCCCCTTCTCCGCAAGAGCCTCCTCCAGCGTTTCGTATCCTAGCGCATCTAGCGCGGCCTTGCCTTGCGGCGTGCCCGGCAGCGGTCCTGTTACAGACTTGACATCTTGCGCGGATATTGCGTGCCATTTGAAAAGCGGCACAGCCGAACGGTTCAAGAACCGCAACGCCTCGGCGCGTTCCGCCCCAGTGGAAGATGCTAGCGGCGCAATCCCAAGCGACCGCGCATATGCGGCAAGTGCGGCTTCGCTCTTGCGCCCCCACACGCCGTCTATCGAGCCGCAGAAGAACCCTGCCTGATCAAGGATTATCTGCAATTGCACTTCCGTGCCGCCCGCCACCGCCACAAGCGCGGCAAGGATTGCAAGCACCAACGCGAGCATCTTACGCTTGGCGGAAACTCCCGGCGCGGGCGCACCCCCTTGCGCACGGCGTATCGCTTCAAGCGCGGGATGCAGCCGTCCACGGCGCACCACCGCCGCCGCCGTTCCCAAAAGTGCCACAACCGCAGCAATCTTTGCCAATTGCCAAACCATACCGTCAGCGGATTTTCACGAAGATTACGAACAAGAGCGGAATGAGGAAGAGTTGCAGCAGCGTGAAGCGCAGGAAAATCTGCGGTTTCGACCATCCCCACTTCTTGCCGCAGTGGTCGTGGAGCGGGCAGCGCACAGCATTGAGGATGCGCACGAAGATGTTGCTGCTCCCCTCCGCCGTATCCACGCCCGCCTTGTGCAAAAATTTGAGCAAGACGATTTTGCCAAGCCCTGTGCCGCCGTTTACCATCGGCACCGCCATGAAAACGAGTATCAAAAGCGGGTTGCCCGTGGCCAGCGCGGCGGCACCCGCCAATAGCCCCAGATAGCGGCTGCCGGCATCGCCCATCAATACGTTGGAGGGGTATGCGTTCCACCACAAATACCCCGCAAACGCACCGGCGGATGTCATAGTTACCACCGCCCAGCGTGCGGCGTTGCGGCTCATGGTGCCGCCCACGTCGATGAGGAAATAGTGTGCGATGCGCGTGTTGCCGATTACGAGATACAGCACCGCCGCAAAACACACAAGCGAAATCACGCTCAATGTCCCCGTCAGGGAATCCACGCCGTCGGAGCAATTGGTGGCGTTCATCACGAACCACAGGAAGAATGCGCCAAGCGGTATATACACCGCCCACGGCACCATTATTATCTGTTTGTGGAACGGCAGCCACACCGCCACGTGCCGCAAATCGCCCGTGCCGTATGTCATGCCGAAATAGAGAAATGCGGCCACGCCTATGGAAGCAACTGCATCGAGAATGCCTTTTTTAACGCGTCCCCAAGGCTGCGGCGCGGCATCGTCCCAATATCCGCATTTCATCGCAAAGAACAAACACGCCACCGCTCCGGCCACGTCCCACGTCCACGGCACCACAAACGCCATCACGATGAGCGCAATGGAAACGATCACGTTGCCCGCGCCCGTTGGTTTGTTCTTGGAATCCAAGCCCTCCTTGCCGAGGATTTCCTTGCCCCTGTCGCGCGGCAGGGAATCCCACAGCCTAGGCAGTGCGCGTTGCACCAAAAGCCCCGCGCCCAACGCGCCTATGGACATCAACACCGCATACGACCCCAACAGGCGCAGCGGCCCCCACACACCATTGTACATCACTCCAATCGCTTCAAGCATCTGCCTCCTCCATTTCTCCGATGGGCGGCGATTATATCAAATCCACAATCGCCTTGCAAGAAAAAGCGGCGCAACATTTGTTGCGCCGCGAGGGAGTTGGTTTTACTTTCACAGGATATGCCAGTCCGTTAGAACTGGTATTGGAGAGAAAATACCGGGCCGCCGCCCACGCCGAGTTCCTTGGTCTTGCCGTAGCGGTAGAATTTGTCCTTGTCGCCAGTGTCGGCATAGGCGAGGACGAGCGTGAGATTGGGCTTTACGAACCAGGCGACGTGCGCATTCCAGTAGTTGTTGTTGTGGATCTTGTCGCCAGCGTCGATGCCCTGCTTCCACTCAAAGCCGATAGCGAAGTTCTCCACGGGAATGATGTCGATATTTGCAAACGCGCCGAGGCCATAGTCGTTGTGGCCCACGATGCCGTTCACTACTTCATCGGAGTAGAGCAAACCTGCGGAAACGAGCACGGGAATCGGTGTCTGCGTGATGAGCTTGGAAGCGACGGCGTAGAAGTCGAAGCCGTAGTCGTCCAGCCCCAATGCGCCGGCAGTGGCGGAGTCGGTATACTTGTAGACCGTGCCGAGCGCGATGGCAGGAACCCATGCGCTGTCGAAGGCGTTTTCATCGAGAATGCGGACCTTCGCGCCGAGGTTATGCGTGGAGATGGAGTTGTCGCCATACTTGTGCGCGTTCACAAAGCCGTAGCCGTAGGAGACTTCGAGGCGCTCGAAGAACGTGATAGCCGTGGAGACCGCCCACCAGTCGATGTCCGCATCCGGGAGCGTCACGAACCAAGTGCCGAACTGCGGAGTGGAAACGATGCCGTTAAGATTCGTGGTGGAGCCGCTTTCCCATTTCTGCCCGGCCGTGTAGGCGAGCGGGTTGAACGCAATGCCGCCTGTACCCTGCAGGTTGTTCAGCGGAACGCCCGCCACCGCCGCGAGAGACGCGCCGAGAGCCAAAACCGCCAGCTTGGACGAGATACTTGCATTGTTCTTCATTTCTGCCTCCTTCTTTATAGGAATAAAACTTCGAAGCCAATCACTACCGCTTTAGTAGCGAACAGCGCATATTGTATCATATTCGCCGTTCGATTGCAAGAGGAAAATTCAACTTTTTTAGTAGTAATTGCTTTCCGCGCCGCCTCCGCCGCATTTTTCCGCGCTTTGGCAGGCCGTCCGGCGGCGAAACCGGCAGGGATTTCCCATTTGCCTAGCAAGGAGCAAAAATAGAGGCCAGGGCGTGCAAAAAAATTTTGAACGACCAAAATGACCATTTTGAACGACCAAAATTTTTTCGCACGCTCCTCTCTCCGGTTTTGCTCCGGTATCCTGTGCCGCAAACCAACGCCTTCAGCACACCCTTATCCCGGATTTTTGGATTCCCCGAAATAGTTTGCAGTGTGCAGTTTGCAGTTGTTGCGCTACGTCCATAACTGCACACGGCAAATCCTCCGCGGGCGAGACGCCCGCGTCCCCACAGTACACAGTGGGGGGGTGGACAGTGCCACCAAAAACTGCAAACTGCACACTGCAAACTACTGACTGCGGGGTGTTGCGTTCATGCGGAAAATATAATATAATAACCTGCGATGAAATTCATTGTCCATACATACGGCTGCCAGATGAACGTGCGCGATTCGGAGGCGGTGGCGGCGCTTCTCGCGGCGGCCGGGCACGAAAAGGCAGCAAACGAAGACGAAGCGGAGATGGTAATCATAAACTCCTGCACCGTGCGTGACAAGGCCGAGCAGAAAGCCATCGGGAAGTCCGGCAATATGATCGCGGCCAAACGCAACGGCTCCAAACGGCTTGTGGGGCTGATGGGGTGCGCCGTGAAACGCCTAGGAGAGGACGTGTTCAAACTTCTGCCGGGGCTTGATTTTGCCGTGGGGCCGCGCCGTTTCGGTGCGATTCCCCATTTGGTGGAGCGCTGCCTTGCGGGGGAGAGGCGTATTCTTGAAACGGCGGGCGACGACGAAGTGCCACAGGGGCTCGACGCGCACGAGCAGCAAGGGTTCAAGGCATTCGTCACGGTGCTTTTGGGGTGCGACAACCGTTGCAGTTATTGCATAGTGCCGGATGTACGTGGGCACGAGTTTTCGCGTCCGGGGCGCGAGGTGGCGGCGGAGGTAGGCGCACTCGCCGCGCACGGCGTAAAAGAGGTATGCCTTTTGGGGCAAAGCGTCCTGCGATACGGCCGGCGCAATGCGGCATGGTTCGCTAGCGACCCGCCAAGCCTCTACAAAGAACCTTTCCCCCGTCTACTGGAAATGCTAGACAAAACGCAAGGGCTCGAACGCATACGCTTTACGAGTGCGCATCCCGGCGGCTGCACGGACGAACTCGTGCAGGCGTTTGCCACCATGCCGCGCGTCTGCCGCCATCTGCATCTGCCAGTGCAAAGCGGTTCGGACAGGATTTTGAAAGCGATGGGGCGCGGGTATGCGCGTGCGGAGTATCTCGCGGCCATTGCTAAACTACGCAGGTTCGACCCGGAATTCGCACTCACTACGGATGTAATCGTGGGCTATCCGGGCGAGACGGAAGAGGATTTCGAGGCTACGCGCTCGCTCATGGAAGAGGCGCAGTTCGACAACGCATTCATATTCAAGTATTCCCCGCGCCCCGGCACGCGCAGCGCGGCATTGCCGGACGATGTGTCGAAAGAAGAAAAGGAGCGGCGCAACCAAGTGCTGCTTGCCGATCAGGAAAAACGCGGGCTAGCGCGGAACGAACGGCTTGTGGGCACCGTGCGCGAGGTAATGGTGGAGGGGCCTTCCCTGCGCAATGCCGCACGATGGAGCGGACGCGATGGCGGCAACCGCATAGTGGTTTTCGCGCCGCCGCGCGCGCTGCGGCCGGGCGAAACCGTGCAAGTGCGCATCACAGAGGCGCATCCGCAGATCCTCATAGGAGAAGCACTGGCATAAACCCCAAACTGCAAACTACTAACTGCAAACTGCAAACTTACAAGGAGTGCGTATGTGGCGTGAATTGAAATTGTTGTGGAAGCACAGAAGCGCGGTGCGCACGGCTCTTGGCAGGCATATTGCGCTTCTCGAAGGCGATGGAGATGCCGCATCTCTTGGCGGCTTGACCGATGACGAGGTGCAAGGGCTTATAACGTGGCTGCCGGACGAAGGCGTATTTGTGGAATTCGGGACGCTCTTCGGCCTTACGGCAAAGGCCGTGGCGGCGGCAAAGCCGAAACTGAAAACCATCGCGCTGGACAACTTCAGCTGGAATCCGTTTGGCTTGCCGGGCGATCTGCACGAGGCGTTCACGCGGCGAATACTGGCAAACGAACTTGCTGACGGGCGCGTGGAACTGGTCAAAGCCGATTCGGCAGATTTCCGCGCAAATTGGAGCGGGGCAGCGCCGGATGCGGTGTTTCTGGACGCGCTGCACCAGTACGAACCCGTGCGGGATGAAATCGCATGGGCCAAGAAAACAGGCTGCAAATGCATCTGCGGGCACGATTACGCAAGCGAACACGATATTTTCGGCGTGACGCAAGCCGTGATGGAGGCGTTCCCGGGCGGCATTGCCATATGCGGGCCTTGCTGGAGGTGAGTTTGCGCAAGAGGAGCCTGGCATGGAGAGTGGTGCGCGTAATCGCGCTGGCGTATGTGCTTGCGTGCGTGGTGGCGTGCGTTTCCATCGATTCGCTGATGTTCCATCCAGATCTTGTGCGCGGAAGATACACCGCGTCGCTGCCGGGATTTGTGGACATCGGCAAAGACGGCGAACGCATCGCGGCATGGTACGGCGGCGGCAAGGATTCGCGCAAGGCGGTGCTGTATTGCCACGGCAATGCGGAGGACATCACATCGTCCATGCAATACTTCAAGGAATTCGTAAAACGCGGCTGGACAGTGCTGGCGGTGGATTGGCCGGGGTTCGGGCTTTCATCCGGCAAGCCCACTGAAGAGGGATGCTATCGCACGGTGCACCGTGCATACGAATATCTCGTTAAAGAACGCGGCTTTGCGGCCGAGGACGTGTTCGTGCTGGGGTTCTCCATAGGTACGGGGCCTGCCACGGAACTCGCCTCAACGGAAAAGATAGGCGGGTTGATATTGGAGGCACCGTTCCTTTCCGCGCCGCGCATCGTAACGGGCGTGCGAATCCTGCCGATGGATCCGTTCCCGAATATCGCGCGGATAGACAAGATAGGATGTCCGCTATTGGTGATACACGGCACGGACGATTCCATAGTGCCGTTCCGCCACGGCGAAATGCTCTTCGAGAAGGCAAAAGAACCCAAGCGGCACGTGCCCGTGGAAGGCGCGGATCACACGGATTTCATCGCCAAAATGGGGCTTGAGGCATACATTGAACTTATGGAAGACTTCATGCGCGGCGCGGGCGGAAATGGGTTGAATTAGCGGCGTGTTTGTGGTATTATGGGGTAAACGGAAAGGGATTTGGATATGGTGCGCTACAATAATCTATGGGCGTATGCAGTGGCGGCAGGCGTGGCGGCGGCATGGTGCGCGCGCGTTGTGGCGGCCACCACGCTGGATTCCGACGCGATGCGCGCGAAAAAAGGCGCGCTGGTGCTACAGACCGGCAGCGACTGGTGCGTCAGCGGCGAACGTGTGCGCACTACGTTCGAGGGAGCGTTCAAGAGGACCAAAACCGGCTCGCAGTTCGTCACGGGCGTGTGGGACGACATGGACAGCCCCACTGCGGCCGTAAACGCTAAAAACGAAGCGGTAAAACCCCTTCTCATACGCACCAAGCGTTTCCCTGCGATAACGTGTTTTTC
>JAFVCR010000213.1 GCA_017479035.1 Kiritimatiellia bacterium
GCCGCAAGCGCGGCAACCATCAGTATCTTTTTCATTTTCGCATCTCCTTGTTGAGATGCGCCGCAGATGAAAACGGCGCATCCCGTTGTGTCTTAGTTGAGGCACTTCCAAGCCCAAATCGAAACACAACAAGAATGCGCCAAATCGTGTATATGGCTTACCCATTATACACTTGACGCGTTCCCATACTTCGCTTCGATTAGAAATTTGGAAGTTTTCAACTAAAGCCAAATATGTGAACTACGTTCACCTGTCCCATCCGCACACCCGTGCGCCGGAACCATGCCTAGGCAACGTTACATCGCCCAAGCGGGAAAGAACACCTTTATAATATCACATTTCCGCCGCCGGTTCAAGCACAATTTCAAAGCATCAAATTCCAACATGCCGGCATGGGCACCGTCACTGCCGCGTTTTTTTGCAAAAATCGCCTTGTAATGTTTTTTAGACGGGGTTACCGCCAAAAAGAAAGAGAGGTTTTCTTGTATTCTTTCCGGGAAACGAGCATCACGCCGTTTTCAAGGCCGGAAGCCGCTTGCACACGCAAAAACTTTTCATGCGCTTCTGCCGGCGTTTTTGCATGAACCATTGCGAACAGATTGAACGGAAAGATCGGAGTAAGCACGCGCTCGTACGCATGGGACACCTCCGCGCAGGCGGCGAGTGCACGCCCTGCGGCCACAGTATCGCCGTCCATCCTCCAGCAGCACATTCCATTGGCCACCCACCCTGCATTGCGGTGCGCAAGAAGGAGTGCGATACGCTTAAGGATGCCTCTTTTGTGCAGAGAGCGCACTGTCTCCAGCGTATTTTCCGCATCGCCGAACTGCGCAAAATAGTCTGCCTGCACAATTGTGTCACCGCAAAGCCGTGCGACAATCGAACGTTCTTCCGCAGACAGCACGGAAGGTTCGTCAGCGTCGCACGAGAACTCCGTTTTTTCATCGGCGATGCGGCTAGACTCCGGGAAAATCACATCTATCTTGTAGCGCTTGAGCGCAAAAAGAATCTCGAAATTCCACGGACGCAGCAAATTGCGCACATGGTCGGCCAACTCGTCGAAACGGCCATTTCCCTCCGAAAGCGTGAACCAGAGAGCTGGAGCTGCGATGTTTTCCGCCCGCCGCATATAGCAATGCGTAACGGCGGCGAGTGGAGTTATTTTAGCCGCAGCAGCATCGATTTCGCCATTCGGGACATCTGCACAGCAAAGTGCGCTTTTGTAGCCCAAGCGCCTTGTATCGAACACGCCGCCGAACCTACGAACAAGCCTCTTCGCCCTGCTCTCCTCTATCAAGCGGAGCACATCCCCTTCCCCAGTACCGCACATCGTCGCCAACGCCTCGAAGGGCCTCCGCACAAGCGGGAGCCCCTCCTGCAACAACTGCAAAATGCCGTCAGGAGATTGCAAACCGTTTACTTGCTGTAGGGGAAAGAGACCACGTCGTCCACGATCTGCCGTGCGAGATCGGCGGTGACACGTTCTGCGGCGTTGCGCTGGCCCATGAGGAGGTCTCCCTGCGTGAAGAACGTGGTTTCTGCGGTATATTTGCGGTTGTCCTGCAACACCTCGCCCGTCTTTTTGTTTATGATGGAGACTTCCGCCACCACCTCGTAACGGTACTCGCTCGCCCGCATGCCGTATGCACGTTCAAATGTTACGCCGTGGCGGTCTGCCTTGACAATCGCTCCCTGCACTTCTATTGCGCCATCGCCAGTGCGTTTGAGTTTCATTGTTCCTTCGCGCTCGAACTCGCGGCGGATGAACTGCGTAGCCACCGGCCCGAGTTCGGCAGACATGGTGCGGTTCTCGAACACGGGCACCGCCACGGTGCGCAAATCATCGGGGACGGCACCCGACCAACGGTAGGACGCGCACCCGGCTACTGCGGCGGTTACGAGGGATACAAACAAAATCTTCGGCAAAATTTTCATATCACGATTCTATCAAACTTTGCGTTATAACGCAACCGATTTCTCATGCCACGCGGCGCAAGCGCTTTCATGCGCCGGAAACGATTATTTCGCGCAAAAAATCTTCCATTTTCAGGAGGTATGTGGTATAATGCCAACCTATGGCAGAAGATGTAAAAAAACAGAATACGCAGGGAGCGCGCGGGCCTTGGATGCTTCTCGCGGCGATTGCAGCTGCGTTCATACTGCTGCAACACTTTTCGGGGGACGATGCGCAGAATGCGCTGGAACTCTCGCAGATGGAGTTCAAGAGAGCGGTGGCCGAAGGACAAGTGGCGGAAGTGGTGCGTGTAAGGGATACAGGAACGGGATCCACGTTCCTCGAAGGACGCATGGCGATACGCAAAGACGCAGCAGCGGCGGACGGAAACGAGCCACGGCAAGAAGAAGGCAATACAGCGAAAAAATCGTTCATCGCCAGGATGTTCGGCGGGGAGAAAGCACCGCCCCAAAAACAGGGAGAGCCTTTCAGGGTGAATCTGGTGCCCGGGGAAAACGAGAAACTCATGGAGTTCCTCGAAGCGCGCGGCGTGGCATGCCCCGTGAAAGAACGCGAGGCGCTCATAGGCCCGTTCATGATGCAGATAATATATCTGCTGCTGTTCGTGGGGTTGCTGTGGTTCCTCTTCTACCGCAGGATCGGCGGCGCGGGATCCGGCGGAATTTTCACGATGGGGAAGAGCAAAACAAGGCTCTTGAACGAAAACAAGAACAAAGTAACGTTCAAGAACGTTGCTGGCGCGGACGAAGCCAAAGAGGAAACCGGCGAAATAATCGAGTTCCTAAAATCTCCGGATAAATTCACCAAACTCGGCGGCAGAATACCCAAAGGCGTGCTGCTGGTGGGACCGCCCGGAACGGGCAAGACGCTACTTGCAAGAGCCATCGCGGGCGAGGCGGACGTGCCGTTCTTTTCGATTTCCGGTTCGGACTTCGAGGAAATGTTCGTGGGTGTCGGCGCAAGCCGCGTGCGCGACATGTTCGAGCAGGGCAAGAAGAGCGCGCCATGCTTGATATTCATAGACGAAATCGATGCAGTGGGCCACAAGCGCTCGGAAAGCGCGATGACAGGCGGACACATGGCCAACGACCAGACCTTGAACGCAATGCTTGTGGAGATGGACGGATTCGACTCGAACGACGGCGTGATAATAATCGCCGCAACGAACAGACCCGACATTCTCGATCCCGCGCTGCTGCGTCCCGGCAGGTTCGACAGGCAAATATACATGGATCTGCCCACGCTGAAAGGGCGCGAGGAGATATTGCATCTGCACGGGTCGAAGGTGAAACTGGGAGCCGATGCGGATCTTTCGCGGATTGCGCGCGGCACGCCGGGTTTCTCCGGTGCGGATCTTGCCAACCTTGTGAACGAAGCTGCGCTTTTGGCGGCGCGGAAGAATCTCGATTCCATACCACACGAAATACTGGAAGAAGCGCGCGACAAGGTTTTGTGGGGGCGCGAACGCAGAAGCGCGGGCTACTCCAGGAAAGAGCGCGAAACCACGGCATGGCACGAAGCCGGCCATGCGCTGTTGCAGCTACTCCTGCCCAACACCGATCCTCTGCACAAGGTTACGATAATACCGCGCGGCCGGGCATTGGGTGCCACAATGTCGCTGCCGGATCATGACGTGCTGAACAGGACGAAATCGCAATTCCTCGACGAAATAGTAGTGTGCGCCGGCGGAAGAATCGCGGAAGGTTTCTTCACGAACGACATCTCCACCGGAGCGGCGCAGGACATACGCGAGGCTACGAGAATAGCACGCAACATGGTTTGCAGATTCGGCATGAGCGAAACGTTCGGATTCCAGGCGTTCCAGAATCCCAATCCGTTCGCCGCCGAAGAAACGCCGCCGCCGTATTCCACCGAAACCGCATCCGCGATAGATGCGGAAGTGAAAAAGATCATCGACAATGCATTCGCCAAGGCCGGAGAACTTTTGGAGGCAAACCGCGACAAACTGGAACTGCTCGCAAAGACACTCCTAGAAAAAGAAACGATGGACGGCCGCGACATAGAGAAACTGTTGGGGATCGCGCGGCAGACGGACAAGGACACCCCGGATGGGAATGCGGCAGATGAAGGCGCAGAGGACGCAGGTGGAGCAAAGGATGCATGAGGTTTGGAAATGTGGCGCGAAGACGCTTGAGCTTGCGAAACCCCTTGTGATGGGAATCGTGAACGTCACTCCCGATTCGTTTTCGGACGGGGGGCGTTTCCTAACACCGGATGCGGCGGCGGCGCATGCGAAGGAATTGGTGGAACAAGGTGCGCACATAATAGACTTCGGCGCGGAATCTACGAGGCCGGGGCATCTTGCGGTGTCGCCGCAAGAAGAGATGGCAAGGCTCCTGCCGGCATTAGAGGCGTTCGGCAAGCACGATGGCGTGGCGGTATCCGTAGATACGCGCAACATCGAAACCGCGCGGGAGGCGTTGCGCTGCGGCGCAGACATATTGAATTGCGTAACGCCACTGACGCGCAAAGGCGCGGAGGCGTTTGCAGAACTGGCTGCGGAAAGCGGGGCGGGGCTTGTGGCGATGAACTGGAACGAACACGAAAACTCATCCGGCATAAAGCATGTAATGGGCAATCTTGCAAACCAGAAAGCCATTGCGATACAAGCGGGTTGCGCACCGGAGCAGATTGTGATCGATCCGGGATTCGGATTTGGGAAGACGCGCGAAGAGGATATTGCAATTTTCAAGGAGATGGATTTGCTCATGCAGATTGCGCCGGTGCTTGCGGGCATCTCGCGCAAAAGGACGCTAGGGTTTATCACGGGCGAAGAAGACCCCGGGAAAAGGCTTGGCGCGTCGGTGGCGGCGGCTGTATGCGCCGTGGTGCGCGGCGCGAAAGTAGTGCGCGTGCACGACGTGCGCGAAACGGTGCAGGCAATAAAGACATGGGAGGCGTTATGATCGATACGCTGGTAAATTTCCTCGATGCGATACCGTTCAACGCCATAGCGCAGATTGCCGTGCTGTATTTTGCCGTATACGGCGTACTGCGAGCTGGAAGAGGGACAAGATTCGGGCAGGCTCTGATGGGATTCGGGGTGCTGTTTGGTCTATTGGCGGTGCTCTCGCACATATTCGATTTCGATGTAATCTCGCGTTTGCTGCAGGCGTTGCTGGGGTATGTGGTGATTTCCACCGTGGTGGTGTTCCATCCGGAGATCCGCAGATTTTTGGCATCGTTCGGAGCGATGCTTTTCCGCGATCGAGACCAGGCGAACACGCAAGGCCAGGTGACACCGGAACAATTTACGCGGGCGATTTTCAAACTGTCCGAAAAACGTCTCGGTGCGCTGTTCGCGTTTGAAAGAGGAATTTCGCTTAAAGGCTATGAAGAGTCGGGAGTGGTGCTGGACGCGATAATATCGGAGCCGCTGCTCGTGTCGATATTCACGGAGCCGCTGCCGCTGCACGATGGAGGAGCGGTGGTGAGGCATGGGCGGTTGGCATCGGCACATTGTCTGTTTCCGATTTCAAACCAGGAGAGCCTGTCGGTATCGGGCATGCGGCACAGGGCGGCGGTGGGGCTTTCCGAAGAAACGGATGCGCTGGTGGTGGTAGTGTCGGAAGAGACAGGGAGAGTGTCGATAGCGCACAACGGCAAGATAATAAGGTATCCGGATGCGGACGATGCATCGCGGGCGGCGGTCTTGCGCTGGATTTCCAAGGCGATGCCTCGGCGCAAGAGCACACTGGAAAAGATCGCGGATTCGGCAAGGAAGATCGTGCACAAGATGCGCAGGCGCGGCAATGCGGCAGACAAAACCGAAAGCGGGGAGGCGGAGCAATGAAATTCATCACCAACAATTGGTGGCTCAAGATTTTCGCTTTGGCGATCGCACTCATGGTGTATTACATCATGCGGCAGGACATCAACCGCAGCGAAGGCAAACAGACCACTCTCAAAAGCATTTTCGGAATCCCGACGAAGCCGGCCACGGAGCGTAAGGAAGATCTGGAAGCGTTCCAGGAAGCGGCAGAAAGGGCCGCGCGCCAGGCGGAGGAGCGCGAACAGCGCGAAAACGCACGACGCGAACAGCGTCAGCGCGAGCGTTCGCGGCAGACAGGCGGCAACACGCCAAAGCCCAACGTGCAATCGAATCCCGGGAACAATGCGCCTAAAACGCAAACGCAAGAGCCGCCAAGGCCAGATCCGACACCGCCACCTCCGCCGCCCGTGAGCGAAGAACAAGAGTCGACCTTGACGCAGCCGGACGAAGGCCCCGCACCCACGCCGCATTCGATGCCCGTGGACGTGCCGAACAGCAATGGAGCGAAAGATGGCTGACGGCGAAACATCCATCAAATCCGGCGCGGGCAGACCGGCAACGCGCGACATCGAGGAAGAGCGCGCAGTGCGCAGGAGAATGTGGGGGTTCAGCATTCTCCCGCTGACGTTGCTGCCGCTGCTTGCACTATATACGTACGACTGGCACGACATCGCGGAACTTTGCATCCCACCGAACGAAACGCCTATGAACATGATAGGCATCGCCGGTGCAAGATTTGCATACGCCGGATACAAACTGGTGGGGCTTGCAGTGTGGGCAGTGCCGCTGTTGATGGCGCTTGCGGGATTCATACTGGCGTGCGGGAGGGCGTTCAAGCCATCGCGCAGAATGTTTGCAATGCTGCTTTTCATGGTATCGGGCACGTCGCTATTGGAACTGATGAATTTCTCGGATGCATTTAGGCCGTTGCTGGAAAAGATAAATATCGCGGATGCAGGCGGAAACCTGGGGTATCTTGTAATGAAGCGCGGGCTTGCGGATATGCTATCCCCAATGGGCGCGGCGATATTGATGACGACGATTTTCCTCGTGTCGCTAACGATGCTTGCCGGCATAGCGAACATTGCACGGGCGATAGAAGTGCTGTCTGGCCGCAGACATCGCGCCGATGCCGACGATGGGGATGGAGAAGAGGAGACCCGCCGCGAAGCCGAGGCAGCGGCGGCGCGATTGGCGCGCGAGGCTGCACGGAGACAGCGCGAAGAGGAGAAACTGCGCATCGCAGAAGAAAAGCAGCGCAAGCTGGAAGAAAAGGAAGCGTTGCGCGAGGCGGCACGCCGCGAGCGCGAAGCAGAGCGCGCTCGCAAGGAAGATGCTCAAGCGTCCGCAGAGAAGGAACGCCTTGCGGCGAAAGAACGCATCATGGCATCGAACGGCCAGGGAGCTATACCCAAAGTAGCGGAAAAACCGCAAGCGGCGGAGGAAGCATCACACGCTGAAGAAGAACAGCCCGCACCCGCCGCGCCGTATGAATTGCCTCCTGTTTCCATACTTGCACCAGTACCAGTTTCGGAGGCGGACCACGGCGACGTGGACAACATGGCGCAGAGGCTCATAGACACGCTAAAAGTCTATGACATCAACTGCACGCTAGCATTCACCGTAAAAGGGCCGGTGGTGACGCAATACGCGCTGGAGCCGGAACTTGGCGTGCGCGTGGAACGCATAGCCAGCCTGGCCAAAAACCTGCAAATGGCGTTGCGGGCAAAATCTCTGCGCATACAAGCGCCCATTCCGGGCGAGAACGCAGTGGGCATTGAGGTGCCGAATAAGGTTACCGCGCCGGTGATATTCAGAGAGATAATCGAGTCTAAACTCTGGAAAGACAAAACTACATGGCCCGAAGGTGGCAAACCCAAGTTCTTCCTGCCGCTGTTGCTGGGCAAAGACGTGGCGGGACGCAATTTGATTGCTGACCTCGCGCAGATACCGCATTTGCTGATTGGCGGTGCCACGAAGCAGGGCAAATCCGTGTGCCTGAATTCGATAATAAACGGATTTTTGATGTGCCGCACGCCAGATCAGTTGCGCTTGATAATGGTCGATCCGAAGAGAGTGGAATTCAACGATTACGGCAAACTGCCGCATCTGCTGGTGCCGATAGTGAACGACACGAATAAAGTCGTTTTCGCGCTGCGGTGGGCGACCAAAGAAATGGATCGGCGCTTGAGAATGTTCTCCGCAACGGCATGCCGCAACATCGAAGAATTCAACTCGCGCAAGGTAGTGGCGCAACCGGATTTGTTCGGCGACGAGAAGATATTGGGCAATGGCGACATTCCACGAACCCTGCCATACATCGTGGTGGTAATCGACGAACTCGCAGACATAATGGACAATGCCGGCAAAGAAGTGGAGCCTGTTCTTGCAAGGCTTCTCGCGCTGGCTCGCGCAGCAGGAATACATCTTATAATCGCCACGCAACGGCCCGACACGCGCACCATCGCAGGAACGCTGAAATCAAACATTCCTGGCCGCATAGCATTCAAGACATCGCAAGGCAACGATTCGCGTACGATTCTCGACACCGTAGGCGCGGAGACGTTGATCGGCAGGGGCGACATGCTGTTCAAGACATCGGACGGACTGCTGCTGCGCGCACAAGGCGCATACATACCCAACAACGACATCTATGCGATACGCGACTTCATAGGCGAGAGGGCTGGCACGAATTTCGACGAGAAATTCGCCGCGCACATGGCGATGATAAAGGAATCTTCGCCAGACGACACGATCGAATCCGGCGAGGCTGGCACCATGTCCGCACCAGGCGGCGGAGAGTATCAGCCTGGCGGCGGCGAAATACCAATGAGCGGCGAGATGCCTGCAACCGGCGGCGCGGCGGGAGGGGCTTCAAAAGAAGAAATGCTCTACAATGCCGCGCTCGATGTGATCCGCAGGACAGGCCGCGCGTCTACGTCGCACCTGCAAAGGCGCATGAACATAGGCTACAACCATGCGGCGCGGGTCATAGATTTGCTGGAAGAGCGGGGAATAATCGGGCCGGCAAAGGGCGCGGGTCCGCGCGAAATACTTGTGGATCTGGAGAAGATGCTTGCCACCGCCACCGAACGCGAATTCTCCGGCAACGGCAGCACAGGCAACGCGGATGCCGCATCGGCAGAAGCCGACATGCCGCAAGATGCAGACGGCGAAGAAGGGTTTTAACAAAGGAGCGAACTATGGCACTCGGAAATATTCTACGCAAAGCACGCGAGGCGCGCGGATTGACTTTGACCGACATTGCAACTGAAACCCACATACTGCTGCGATACCTGGAAAACATCGAACAAGAGAAATTCAAGCACATCCCGGCGGAGATATATGGCTGCGGATTCGTCAGCAAATATGCCAAGTTCATGGGGCTGGACGAAGAGCCGCTGCTGGAAGACTTCTCACGGATATGGGAACAGACGCATGACGCATCCGGCAGATACCGTCCACCGAATCCCGTGGAGCAACCTCCGCCGCCTGTCGAGGAACCGCAAACCGTGCAAGAACGCGCACCGGTCGCTCCAGCAGCTGCACCGCAACCTGCCGCGAAGCAAGAAGAGCCCAAAACCGTTGCCGCCCAAAAACCTTCCGCACCCGCAGAACCGGTCGCATTAGAGGAGCCAACGAAACCGCCGGCGAAAGCGCAACCGGAAGAGCCGCCTGTCGTTTCGATTTTGAACAAACCCAGAAACGATTTGGCATCCAGCGATCTGCCGCTGTTCGCAACCGATCTGACTGCACCTGCACCACAGGTACAGCCCAAACCGCAGCCGAAAGCCGAAGAACCGCCGCAGGTGCAGCCTCCGCTCAAACCGCGTGTAACCGCGCCTCCGTATATACCGCCGCCTAGAAGCACCAACTCGGGAGCGTTCACATCCAAGTGGGCAGAGCCGCCTGCAGATGATGCGGAGGCAAACAGCGGAGAATCCATTATCAGCAAAATTACGCGATTCTCCCACTCGCTTTTTGGCAAGTCCAGCGGATGGACACGCGGAATGCGCGAGAGCGGGCGGCCAGCATGGGCGGTGGGAGCGATCGCATTGGGTATTGTTGTCGTGCTGTGGGGGATGTTCGCTCTGTGCAGGAATCTTTATTCAGAGACGACCGATCTCGACGGTAAACCGATGCACGAGGTTGCCTCCCACTACGAAAAAGGTGGATTGCAGCCCCCCGGGGATACCGATGCCGCAGCGCAAACCGCCAAAGCGGAAACAGCCGAACCTGCCGTGGAAGCACAGAAGAAAATTCTGCGTTCGACGGGGGGAGAAAATGTGGGGCTTTATTACGATGGCGTTTTGTGAGGCACGGACATGAAGTGCGAAATCTGCCACGAAGCGGAAGCCGAGACGGTTTTCGAGGACGGCGCAGGGCATGAACTTTTCGTGTGCAAGCCGTGCGCGGCGGATGCTATGCACAGGCAAAACAGTGCGGAACGGAATGCCGAAAAAGATGAACCGCAGGTGACTATCGTAAACGCGTCCGGGGAGGAGCCGCCGCAGGTTGTCAAGGCGTTCTTGCAGGCTACCGCCGAATTTCTAAAAGGGCTTGCCAGAACCGACCTCAAGAAACAGTCGCTCGGGCAATGCCCGCAATGCGGAATGAAGTGGAAGGATGCAAAGAAAAACAGGCTCCTAGGCTGCCCGCATTGCTACGAGACATTCGCCGACAGGATAGAAGAGGCCTTCCTCCGGAACTGCGCCGGAAAGCGGCATGTAGACCATCCGCCGGAGAAAGTTGCATCGGCAGATGTTTCGCGGGCGTATCTAATAAGGGAACTCAAGGATGCGCTGGCGCGTGAAGACTACCGCAAAGCAGCACAACTCAAGCGCGAAATAGATCAACTGGACGGCGGCACGGAGGATTCCAGCAAATGAAACTCCGCGACGATCTTCCTTACGGAGCAATGTTTTTCTGGGGCGAAGTTAGAGTGTTCCGCAATTCAGCCGGCAGAAAATTCAAAGACGGGGACGAATTCGAGTTCACGGAGAAATGGCACACGCCTGCGCGGATCATGCAGGCATACGCCAAGGCTGCCAAAAGAGCAAACGAACAAGAGGCGAAAACCGTGTTTGCCTGGAACGAACGATTTGGGTATCTCTCGCCGATGCCGGAACACATCGGATGCGGGATAGAAGTAGTCGCATCGTTATTCGCCGCAGGGCTCGGCCTGCTAGGGCATTTCGGGCAAACGGTAAATGCGTTCCAGGCGAGGCGCTTCACCGTGGCAACGCTTGATGTGGAAGGATGGGACAATGTGGCGCACTACATGGATGTGAGGACGTGTGCGTCGCTCGGCAAGACGTCGGAAAACTTCCTGATGGAGACGAAAACGTTTCTGGCGGAAGTGGCGCGCCAGGAGGCGGCGGCGCGGGCAAAACTTTTCGGCACGAACAAAATCATACTGGCGGATGCAGCGGCACGATCGTTGGCGATTTTGAAAGCGGCGAAAATGATGTCGCCCTGGGAGGCGGTGGATCTGCTCGCACCGCTATATCTGCTGGCACTGGAAAACTCTCTCTCAGGGATAGCATTTGAAGACGTAATGGACATGATGCTCAAGCCCATTGCAAAGGGCGTATTCCGCAGAGACCCCGAAACGCCAGAGGACGACCGCAGACGCGACGAGGAAGATGCGGTATTCGCAAGCGAAATGAACAGGATTTTTGAAAACGTCCGCATAAACAAACGCGGAGAAAGGATGCTTTATGGCTAACAACTATTCACCATCTGCGCAAGAAGCGCTGGACAACGCATCGGATGTGGCAAGCCACTTCAATCACGATCACGTTGGAACCGAACACATACTCTATGCAATCTGCGCGTTGAAAAAATGCGAAGCCTGCAAGCGTTTCGCGCATCTGGGAATCGACCCGGACGACATACGCGTGCAGATAGAACAGACCATCGGACATGGCGATGGTGCGCGGACGCTTGGCGAGAGACCTCTCACGGCTCGCACAAGGAAGATCCTTGAAATGGCGAAACTGCGTTCGAACAAAGGCAAAAAAAATTTCATCGGCACGGACGATATTGTGGAGGCGATCCTCGAAGAGGGAGAATCCGTTGCCGCGCAGATACTATACGGGCATGAGCTGTCGCTAGAGAAATTCGTGGAAGCCGCGCATGGTTCGATGGAAGATGCGGACGATGGCGAAGAGGACGATGATGACGAACCGCAAATCAAAAAGCATTCCAACAGGCAAGACAGGGACAAGAAAGGCGATGACGGCAAAACGCCGTCGCTAAACCATTTCGGGCGCGACCTCACAGATCTTGCACGCAAGGGTGAACTGGATCCGGTGGTCGGCCGCAAAACGGAGCTTGAGCGCGTGATCCAGATTCTCTCGCGCCGGACGAAAAACAATGCGGTGCTCATCGGCGAGGCCGGCGTGGGCAAAACCGCCGTGGTGGAAGGGCTTGCGGAGGCGATCACCGCCGGCGAGGTGCCAGAGCGCATGCTGAACAAACGCGTCATAGCACTAGACCTTGCACATGTCGTGGCGGGCACGCAGTATCGCGGGCAGTTCGAGGAACGCTTGAAGCAAATAATCGAAGAAACCAAGCGCGTGAAGAACGTAATACTCTTCCTAGACGAAATCCACACGATGGTCGGCGCGGGCGGATCCGAAGGCGCGATGGACGCGGCAAACATCTTGAAGCCCGCGCTCGCCAGGGGAGAGTTGCAATGCGTAGGCGCAACCACACTAAAGGAATACCACAAGTCAATCGAAAAAGACGCAGCCCTCGAACGTCGCTTCCAATCAATAATCGTCAACGAGCCATCGCAGGCGGAATGCGTAGAAATACTCAAAGGCATCGCACCGAGATACGAGAGCCACCACAATGTAAAATTCACGCCGGAAGCATTGGACGCGGCGGTGAAATTGACTGCACGCTATCTGCCTACGCGTCTGTTGCCCGACAAGGCAATCGATGCCATCGACGAGACCGGTGCGCGCGTGCGCATGAAAACCACCGTGCGTCCGCCAGATCAAAAAGAGGAGTTGAAGGCCATCAATGAAATCCACGCTCGCAAGCAGGAGGCCATCGACCATGCCGACTACGACACCGCCGCAGAATGCCGCGATGCAGAGATAAAGGCACGCGCCGCGCTTGAGCAGAAACTCAAGAAATGGCGCGAAGAGCATTCGGAAAAGCAACTCACCGTTTCCGAAAGCGACATCGCTGCAACAGTCGCAAGCATTTCAGGCGTGCCTGTCCAACGCATGAGCGATGAAGACTCCGGCAAACTCCTTTCCATCGAAAAAGAACTTTCCGCAATAGTAGTAGGCCAGCAGGATGCGATCGTTTCCATCGCACGCGCATTGCGCCGCAGCCGTGCGGCACTGGGCGATCCGAAGCGTCCCATCGGTTCGTTTCTTTTTCTGGGGCCTACGGGCGTGGGCAAAACACTCCTTGCAAAAATGCTTGCGGAGCGCATCTATGGCGACCCGAAGGCTCTCATATCGCTGGACATGACAGAGTTCTCGTCAGCATTCACATCGTCACGATTGGTGGGAGCACCGCCCGGATATGTAGGCTACGATGAAGGAAGCCAGTTGACCGAGCGCGTGCGCCGCCGTCCATATTCCGTCGTGTTGTTCGACGAATTTGAAAAGGCATCGAGCGACGTGATGAACATGATGCTGCAACTTCTCGAAGACGGCCACCTCACCGACGGGCAAGGCCGGCAAGTGGATTTCCGCAACACCATCATCATCGCCACCGCCAACCTTGGATTCGATTTTGCCAGAGAAGGCAGGTCGCTTGGTTTCGGCATGAACGATGCTGGCGCATCCTACGAAAATCTAAAAGCACGGCTCATGGACGAAGCCAAACGCACGTTCCGCCCGGAACTGCTAAACCGCTTTGACGAAACGGTGGTATTCCGCCAGCTCGAACATGATGACGTTGTCGTTGTGCTGGATCTTGAACTTGCCAAACTCCGCGCGCGCCTCTCCGAGAAGGACATGACGCTTGCACTGGACGCGGATGCCGTGGAATTCCTTGTCAAGCAAGGTTTCGATGCTGCCAATGGCGCACGTCCTCTTCGCCGCACCGTCCAGCGGCTTGTGGAGGATCCCATCGCGGAGGAATTGCTGCGCGGCGGTTTCCATCCGGGCGAAATAAAGGCGACTCTTGCCGACGGCGCGTTGGTCTTCCGCCAATGATGCGGCGCATCGGGATTTTCGGCGGGTCTTTCAACCCGGTTCACAACGGGCATATCCGTGTGGCGCTTGCCGCCGCGCGGGATTGCAACCTAGACAAGGTTTTTGCAATCCCCGCGCATGTTTCGCCGTTCAAAACGTCATCTCCGCCGTGGCCTGACGCATTCCGGCTTGAACTCGTGCGCATTGCATTCGCGCCATTCGCCCCTCTGCTTGAAGTGTCCGCATTTGAAATCGAACGCGCCTGCACCAGTTATGCAATCGATACCGTGCGGCACTTCAAAGCCCTTTATCCCGGAGCGGAAATCTTCTTCATCATCGGCGAAGACTCCCTTGCCGGACTGCCGCGATGGAAGGACTGGACGGAATTGCAACGCCTGGCACATTTCAAGGCATACCCTCGCACGTTTGAGAGTTCTACCGAAATCCGCCGCCGTCTTGCCTCCGGCGAAGACATTTCTGGATTCGTTCCTGCCGCAATCATTCCGAAACTAGCGGCGTTTGCCGCTGCTGAACAGGCCAAAGCCGCCCCCGGAAACGGATAAAGTCCCCGCACGGCGCAAACGCCTGTGCAGGGGCTTTCATGCGGCGCACACCATCAGTATACGAAAAGCATCTCGCGGTATTTAGGCAGCGGCCATTTGTCGTCGGCAATGCGTTTTTCCAGTGTATCCACCGTTGTGCGGAGTGCGGTCATCGCGGATACTATGCCCTCGCTCTTGCCTGGTATCGCATTCGACAGCGCCACAAGGTTGGAGCGGAGCGCATCGAGCGCGGCACCGAGTTCGATCGCTTCTGCTTTCAACGCCGCAGTGCCTGAAGCGATGCCTGTAGCCTCTGCCTTGGCGTACGCATCGAGAGTCTCGGAGTATTCGGCCTTGGCGGCGGGAAGGATCATCGAACCTGCGATGTCCAATGCCATATTCGCTTCTATTGCAAGGCGGCGTGTGTAGTCCTCCACAGCAATCTCGTAGCGGCTTTCAAGTTCGCGGCGGTTGAGAACTTTGTATTTCTCGTATAGTGCGATGTTCTCCTCTTTGAGGAACGCTTTTGCCGCCTCCGGAGCCGTGCGGGCGTTGGGTAGACCGCGTTTTGCAGCCTCCAGCGGCCACTCGGCGGTGTAGCCGTCGCCATTGAAAATCACTCTCTTGTGTGCCTTGATCACCTCGCGCAGGTGATCTTGGAGTTTCGTGTGGAAACTTGCCGCCGGGAATGTTTCCAGAACATCGGCCATTTCGTCGAACGCCTCCGCCACGATTGTATCTAGCACCGTATTGCAGGACGAGCACGACTGCGACGAACCAGGCGCACGGAACTCGAATTTGTTTCCCGTGAACGCGAACGGCGAAGTGCGGTTGCGATCGGTGGAGTCCTTCGGCAGCGGCGGCAGCATGTCCACGCCTACCTTCATAACGCCGCCGGATTTCTTTGCGGCCGCCGTCCCCTTCTCTAGGCTGTCCACTATTGCCGCAAGTTGATCGCCAAGATACATCGAAATAATCGCTGGCGGAGCCTCGTTTGCTCCGAGGCGATGGTCGTTGGCGGCGGAGGCCACGGAGCAACGCAGAAGGTCGGCATGCTTGTCGATCGCGGCGATTATGGCGGTTAGGACAGTGAGGAACACCGCATTGTCCTGCGGATTGTCTCCGGGGTTGAGGAGGTTCTTCTTGCCGTAATTTACAGACCAGTTATTGTGCTTGCCGGAGCCGTTGACGCCCGCAAAAGGTTTTTCGTGGAGGAGGCACACGAGCCCGTGGCGGTCGGCAACCTGCTGCAGAGTTTCCATCACTAGCATATTGTGGTCGCAAGCAACATTCACAGTCTCGAAAAGCGGAGCCAATTCAAACTGTGCGGGTGCTACCTCGTTGTGACGCGTTTTCGCCGGGATACCCAATTTCCAAAGTTCGATTTCCACATCGTGCATGAAGTCGAGTATGCGCCCGGGTATGGAGCCGAAATAGTGGTCTTCCAACTGCTGATGCTTGGCCGAGGCCGCACCGAAAAGCGTGCGCCCGCACTGCACAAGGTCGGGACGCGCCAGATAGAACGCCTTGTCAACAAGGAAGTATTCCTGCTCCACGCCAAGGGTGATGGTTACGTTTTCGTCGGGCATTCCAAAGCATTTCATCAACCGCTTCGTACTGGCGGAAAGCGCCTGCATTGAGCGCAGCAGCGGTGTTTTCTTGTCCAGTGCCTCGCCCGTGTATGAGCAGAATGCCGTAGGAATGCAGAGCGTGGCGCCGGAACCGTGGCGCTTGATGAATGCAGGCGAAGTGGGATCCCACGCCGTGTATCCGCGCGCCTCGGCTGTGGAGCGAATGCCGCCGGACGGGAACGACGACGCATCCGGCTCGCCCACTATGAGATTCTTGCCGCTAAAAGACATAATAGGCTCGCCGTTGTCGAAATCCACAAACGAATCGTGCTTCTCGGCGGTAACCCCCGTCAACGGCTGAAACCAATGCGTATAGTGTGTGCATCCGCGGTCGAGCGCCCATTCCTTCATCGCATGGGCCACCTCGCCCGCTATGGAAGCGTCAAGCGGAGTGTTTCTTGTGATTGTCGCCGCGAGTTTCTTGTACGTATCCTTCGCAAGATACTGCTTCATCATCTTGATGGAAAACACGTCTTCCGCATACGGAATAGTCGAGACATGTTCCGCTGCCTGCGGAGGCGTTCCCTTCATGGATGCGACTTTTTTTATGCCGGCCAGTCTTGCGCAGTTGCTCATTTTTGTAGTTTCTCCATTGTTTGCTGCTATTATAGCATACCCCATGCCACTTGTAAAACATTCTTTTACAATTATTTGCACGCCAAATTTGCGATATTATCCCACAAAACGTAAAATTGCGGCATTTCAAGCCTTACGTTTTTGTAAACCACGCAATTCAACACTCTTCCAACCCTGCTTTCCCTAACCGCCAAGGAGGTGCGCACATCGTTCATGGCAAGTGCAATTTTATTTAGGTCGGCCTAATTGTTCAATTAGGTCAACCTAATTACTTGATTAGGTCGGCCTAATTACTTGATTAGGTCAACCTAATTACTCAATTGGGTCGGCCTAATTACTTGATTGGGTCGACCTAATTACTTGATTAGGTCGGCCTAATGTTTCAAACACCGTCAGCCCCGGCAATTTTATTGGAAATGCCGGCAATGAATACACTTGCAGCCAGGCAAAATCCCGGCGGTGCAGTTGAGTCTAATCAAGGGAAATCATTTGTGGCGGATTCGTATGCTTGCCACTCATGGGTCGACGGATGCAGAAATTCCAGCCTGCAAGAATGCAGCATCAATCGTTTCGCACGGGTGCGTCCATATCGCAAGTCTCCCACTATCGGGAAGCCCATGCCGGCAAAGTGGACTCGTATCTGGTGCTTTCTGCCGCTTTTCAAATACACTTCCACAAGCGTAGCGTGTTTGTACCGCTCCAGCACTCTCCATTCTGTAAGTGCTGCCCGCCCTTCTCCATCTGGCACGATGCGCACGGAAAGTGTTTTGGGATCTTCCGCTAGGCTGCCTCTGCACACGCCCTCGTCCGTTTCCAATACGCCATCCACCAGCGCACGATACGTTTTGCGTGTGAGATTGTTCCAGTCGTTGCGGAAATACTCCTGCACCTCCGGTGTTTTTGCAACCATCATCACGCCGCTCGTATCGCGATCGAGCCGATGGACGAGATAAACCTGCTTTTTGCTTTTGCGCTGTCCTTTGCGCACATAATCCGTGAGAGCCGCCTCCACGGAATATGCATCCATCCCCTGCGAAAGCACTCCCTCGGCCTTGTCCACTACTATTACAGCAGCGTCCTCGTGCAGGATTTCGATGCCGCGAATACGGCGGCGCGGTTTCATTCCAGAACCGTCCGCGCCTTACGTATAGTCATGCCGCAGGGATCCAACACTCCGGCGAACACCGCCTCGACGCGATTGTTTACATTGCGCATCTGGAAAAGTGCGATATACTGGCGGTAAAACTTGCGCAACGGATAGTCCGCATACGGCGCAACCTCTATTCCACCATCGCCCGAACCCACAAGCGAGCACTCCTGCCCTAACCCGAACGCAAGCAAAGGCCCGCCTAGCGCTCTCACCTCCGCCACGACCGCACTTTCGGAATAGTTGCCGTCGTCCTTCTCGGTGCGCATCAATTCTATTCCGCAATCGCGATATATCTGGCGTCCCTCGTTGGTTTTAGGCGTTATCGCCGCCACTACCATGCCGTTCGTAACCATCTGCGCAACGCATGCGCTCGATTGCGGATCCAGCCCTACCGCCGCATCGTCCGGCAGATACGTGCCATCCTCGCCGCGCTCGCCATATTTTTCCGCCGGCGACTGTTGCGCCGAGGTCGTGTGGCGCATCAGATACTTCAGCCCGAAACTGTACAGCCCCGTCGCCTCCGCCTTGTTCAGGGAATACGGCACGAGAACCGCACGGAGATTTGGCGTGAGCCCCGCATTGCGATCCTTTATCGCTTCGTTGCCCGCCGCATCGTCCGGTCCCCAATAGAAATATCCTTCAACGTCCTCGCGCGTAACGGTGTTGAAATCGAACCCTCCGCCATTGCCGAGCGGCGTATCCATGTCTACAAGCGCATCGAAACGATTGGGCAGCCGCCCTGTGTTTACCGTCATGTATTCGTCTATGGCGCGTGCCACCGCCTGCTGGTTCGCAATGGAAACCTTGCGGCTTGCGGTTTTCTTGAGGTTGCCTATTTTCGAGACTGCAAGCGAAGAGACTATCGCAATCAACGCCACCACCACCAGAAGTTCTATCAGCGTGAAACCTTTTTTCATCTTGAGCCCTTTCGTATCCGCGCGGTATTATACCACATCGCGCCTGGCATTGGAAGAATTTTGTTTCAATCCATTTCCACCACGGCGCGCGTTGCCGTCAACAGCAGCCGGCATGCGATATTCTCCTGCGCGATGCCCGTAAGCGTGGCGAGTGCCGCGCGATACGCCGCCATTTGCGGAGCGTATGCTGCCTTGATGCGCTTCGTGAACGCCTCCTCCGTTTCGCCGCTCCGCATGGCATTCGTTTTGAAATCGTCCACCACAGCCCGCCGCACAGCACCGCCGTAAAACGTCACGCGGTCGAATCTGCCGCTTTCCCACACACCCTTTTCCGCAGCATAGATCTCGTATGGCATCTCGCGCCACAATGCCACGGCATCATCATCCCGCACAAACGCCCGTGCAAACGCATCGTGTGCATCTTCCTTGGCGAGCCATTCGATCTTCGCAAGCCTGGCATGCTCCTCCACGCCCCTTCTCGCCGCTTCGCCGTGCGCAATCTCGAAAAGCCCGTGCAGATCTGTAACGCCATACGATTTGCTGGACGGCCTCGCTGTCTTTACGTCGCCCGCCTTCGGCACGATACGCACGGCATCATCCGTTGATTCCTTTGCCGGTTGACCTTTCCCCGCTGCTGCAAAAGGTGGCATCTCGCCCAGACAAAACGGCAGACCTGGCAGTGCCATGCGTATCATGTTCGCCGCCGAGCGCTCCCCCGCCCTGTCCGGCAGCAGAACGTGCAAAGCCTTGCGCGCACGGGTCAGCGCAACGTAGTAAAGGTGTATCGCCTCTAGCATGCCACCCTCCGCAACATTGCGGTACGCCTTTGCAAGCGGCTCGTTCAAAAGTGAGATATTTTCGTCGATGCAATCAAGTGCCCACTTCCCTCCAGAGCCGGAAATCATCGCACTGCGTTTCGGCCGTGCGATGTCGGTGTTGCGATTGTCGAACACCGGCACGATTGCGCGATCAAGCGTAAGCCCTTTCGAGCGGTGTATCGTAAGTATGCGTATCGCCTTTGACGTTGCAGCAAGTGTGCGCTCTTTCTGCATCGCAAGATATTCACGGAAGTCGCCCGCCGTTGCATCGCTGGCTGCTACATCCTGATACGCCACCGCCGCGCGGACTAGTGCTGCGGCCTTTTCGCGGGAATACGCATCCATCGAATCCGCCAGTCTGTCCACGAACGTTCGCAATGTCCGTGCCAATCCCAGACGGCTCAAATCGCGGCGCACGGCAGCGGCGATCTGCATTGCATCCGCATCTTCGCCGAATATCTTTTTCGCCACCGTGCCGATTCCAGCCATCCCCGCCGCGAATTTGTCCGCAGGGTTCTCCGCAAGGCGCAGCAGATCGAGAAGCCTGTGCACCAGTGGCGAATCCAACATCGTTCCCGTGCCTTCCCACACCACCGGCAGCTGCGCCTCTTTGCGCAGATATGCCTCGAGATTGCGTCCCTGTTCATTTGTGCGCACTAGAATGCCTATCGTCTCTGGCGAATCGCCATGCATACGCCAGAGTTCCTGTAGCAGTTTCTTCAACGCCGGGCCGAACCGCAACACCTCCGGTGTCACGTCTGGCGAATCCTCGTCCGCCTGCTCTGGCACGTCGTCCGGCGCGGACACTTCCACCACCTCCACGAAATCCGGTGCTGCCGCCATGTCCGCCTCGTGTCTGCGCCAGCAGGAATTGGTCGCCGCGTCGATCCATTTATCCTCTATAGCCTTTGCAAGATGCTTCTTGAGCAACGATGCGAATGCGCCAGACATGTTCTCCGCGCAAAAGACCCTGTTCAGAAACTCGCAAATGTTGCGCCCGTATCTGCGCGACAGGTCGAGATCCACTATCGCTCCCAGTCTGCGCCCATCGTCCAGTATCGTAGCCTCGCCCTTCTCGTCCAGCCCGGACATCGCCCGCATCGCCATTAATTCCGCAAACGGTGCTTCACTGCCGCCGCGCCATGCGTATATCGCCTGCTTGAGATCGCCCACCGCCATCACGGTTTTCTCGTCATCCACAGCCGCATTCTCTATCAACGATTTGAGGCATGTCCATTGCTGCTCACTGGTATCCTGGAACTCATCGAGCGCCCAGTGTGCAAACCGCGAATCGAACCTGTATTCCATGTTCTCCACCGCACCGCTGTTGGCACCGCGTGCAAAACGCTCCCGCAATCGCGTCATGTCCGCAAACGTCAGCAGCCCCAGTCGGCGCGAAGCCTTTTCGTATACTCCTTCCACGGCAGCGATGGCGGCGATCTTCGCTGCTGCATCGCGCAGCCGTTCGCGGACTGCTAGCGTGCGCATCCTCTTGAAATCTCTGCGTATCGCATCTCCCAACTCCGGCGGATAGACATATTCTATTGTAACTCTCTTCAGCGGCCGCACGAAGGAATTTGACACGTTCTCCGGGTTCGCAAAATGCCCGAAGAACGCTTTGGCATCTACTGATTTTGGCTTCCAGAATGCCTTGCCGTCGAACGCATTGCATGCGGCCGCGAACTCCGCAAGCGCATTCGCGGCATTATTGCCTAGTTCGATTTCCGCAAATTCGTCCGCGCACACCGCAGGCGGCGTTTCCGCGAACGATGCAACCTCGTCCAGCGCAAGCGCGTCGGCCATTTCTTCCTGCGTCGGCAGTCTGCCGTCTAGCACAAAATCGCGCCACTCCGTGCCCAACAGTTTCTCCACCTCCGCTACGGGATCATACGGCGCCGACGATGCGAAGAGCCGCCGCACTGCTGCGGCAAATCCTTCCGCCGCCGTACGCGACCGCGCCATCGCGCGCAGCGAATCCTTCACCGCCACCGCTTCCGAATATCCGTCCAGCACCGCCACATCGCCCATGAATCCCAACTCGAGCGGAAAGTTCCGCACGAGCCGCAAAATGAAACTGTCCAGCGTTGCAATCGCGCCGGAATGCTGTGCGGACACAAGTTCGCGCAACACCTTCAAAAACGCATCCTGCAAGCGCGGCATCTCCGCAAGGTCTTTGCGCAACGGCATCGCTCCGCCGTCCGTTATCCGTGCCAGTTCTTTTCGCGCCGCATCCTCCGTTCTGCACGCTTCCACCAGCCTCTGCGCAATCTTGGAATAAATCTCCTGCGCCGCCGCGCGCGAAAACGTAAGTGCAAGTATGTCCGCGCAAGGAACGCCGCGCACCGCCACCAGATGCAGGTATCTCGTTGCTATAGAATACGTCTTGCCGGTGCCCGCGCTTGCACATATCACGATATTCTTCACCGCTTGCGCCATATCGTTCATAAATCGCCGCCTTCCCCGGCAAACGCCGCAAGCCGCGTTTCCTGCGCATCCAGCCACTCTCCTCGCAGATCAACTTTCGGCGAAAACACAAACAGCGAAGCAAAATCCCTCTGCCACAAATCTCCAGGTGCCGGCGGCCAGAAGATTCCCTGCGCCATTGCCTCCACGGCACTCTTGGCAGTATCGTACGCCTGTTGGGCGAAGTCCATCAAAACTATATTCGACTCCGCCGCAAAGCCGTCCATCCTGTGGCGGCTGCCCCACACGCATACATCGCCGGCGCTCTTGCCCAGCACGAGATAGCATGCGTCGTTCACTGCCGATACGCCGTCCCGGCAGAACACCTGTGCATTTTTTCTAGCAAGCGCAAGTGCGTACAATGGCACCTGCACGCTCAAAAACCTCTTCTCTTTCGCCAATGGATGCGCACTCGTTTTGAACAGCGGATATTTATGCATCTTGGCCAATGCCGCATTCTCGTCTCCGCCAGCGAAAAGATGCCCCTCCAGCGAAACCTTCGCCGCAGAATCCCACGTTTTGTAGTCGATCACCCTGAAACCATGCACAGGATGCCAATCGACTCTGTCTATCGAACCCGTCAAATACGGCAAGTCGCGTCCGAACAGGAAAACCTTTTCGTCGTTCTTTTTGGTTCTGTCGTGCAATTTCATCTCCGCCGAATATGGCTGCCAGCCTTCTCTTGCCCATTGCGCCTGTATCGGCGCGAACGCGAGTATGCGCTTTTTCAACGCTTCCATCTGCAGTGCAACTCTTTGCGTCGCCGGCTCGAGATGCGCCGTTGCTCGTGCACAACTCTCCTCAAGCATTTCAACGATCTCGCGCTCGTCGCGATGAGCCGTGCCGGTTGAAGCGATATGCTTGATTTCCGCATTCGCAAAATCCTCCAGCACTCCATGCGCGAGCGTCCCGAAATCCGTCTTTTCCATAGCCTCGCGTGGGTCGTCTTTTCTCAACCCGCACCCGTATGCCAGAAACCACGTAAACGGGCAACGCAAATAAGAATCTATCGAACTGGGGCTCACCGATCCCGCCTGTTCCGCAGTCTTGTTCGGAAACGAATATCCGCTTCCTAGCACAAGCCGTGCAGCCGCGCACTGCGCTCTTGCCGGCATTTGCGCTATCTCCACATCGTTGCCGAAGAGCTTTTCCGCCCGTTGAGCCAAATCGCCATCTTTGCACAGGAACAGCAATCGCGAAGGTTTTATCGCATCCCCTTCAGGCGACGTTTTTGAAACGTGGCATCTCACCGCACCCTTTTCCCTGCAGCGCAACATCTCGCGCAGCAAAAACGCATCCCGCGCCAATCTTCGTGCATTGTCGCCTATGCCCAACGCGCTGCGCAACGCATCCGGCAAAAACGGATGCCCCGTGAGCGAATCCGGCACTTTTCCCTCGTGCATTCCTGCTATGGAAATCTCATCGGCGGCACTCCATGCAAGTTCCAGCCATCCTTCCGTTTTTACTACATCCGCCGCCGCAGGTTCTAGCGAGTAGAGAGCATTCCCCAACACATCTGCGGCAAAATCGGCAAATGGCTTTTTACCCAGCGCGCGCGCCACAGGATGTTCCAGTATCTCCATCGCACCCACAAGAGCCTCCGCCGCTACGGCGAATTCCTCCGAATAGGCATTCCGTGCACGATGCCGGCCTTCGTAGACTGCAAGCAGGAACGACCTCAAAAACCCCGCGAAATTCCCGGGTGCTGCCGCGCGCGCCTCCTCTACCATGTCGACGAACACCACCGCAGCCGCACGCGCCAATGAATGCCGGCTCTTCGCAAATCCCCTCGAGTCCGGCGCAAGCGTCCCCGCAAACGTCTCCGCGTGGTATTTCTCTACTGCGGCAAGTATCGCTTCCGCAGTTGCTCCGCTCGCATTGCACTTGCCCGCAATCGCCGCGAGAACATCATCCGCGTGCAGCAATGCGTGGAACACTCTCCACGGCACCTCTGCTCCAGCCTCGCGCATCTCCCACACGCGCAACAGATTAATCGCCGCCGCCCCCAGCGAACTTGCCGCCAAACGATGCATTTGCGGATTGTGCAACACCGCCCCGCAATTCAAGAACGCCGCTTCAAGTTCCGGGGAGAGGTCTCCATCCGCCAACCCCACGGCCATGCTTCGCGCGGATTTTGCATACTCCTCTGCTACGTTTCTGGCAAGGGCTTTTGCCGACGATGCCACGTGGATTTCATGCTCCGTTAGGTTCTCCGGAATCGGAGCCTTGCCAAGCGTCCACATGTCCGGCAGCGGTCTCCCCCATTTGTCGAACAAATCCTTCTCGCTTTCGTCCGCATGCAATGCCACGTTCACGCACAGCCTGGGGTTCGCCTCCATCCATTTTTCCAGTATGCTGTAAAGCCCCTGCATAGGGTCTGCAAGTGCCGGCAGCATTATCTCTTCCACTTCCTCTGGCGGTGGAGGCGGTTCGTTCCGTGCCCTGCGTATCGCGGCAGAATCGTGCAATATCCCCTTCTCGCCCAGCACCTTGAAAAATTCCTTTTCAAGATCTGCCAGCTCCTGCCATCGCACATCCTCGTCGCCCTGCGCCGCAATGAAAACATCCTGCACGCGGCCTTTCTGCGCAGCCATTTCCGGCACGTCCTGCATCGTCAGCGAGCCCCCCGCCAACGCTCGCCAAATATCCGAGAGCTGGTCGTAGAACGCGATAAGCAGTTTTGCGTCCGGCTGCGGCATTTGCCCGAACAGATGCGGCCATCGCGTCTTTGCATCCACCCTCATGGCAAAATCGACAAATGCGGCCTTTGCAAGTTCGCTCGGTGAAGGTCTTGTTTCTCCGAACACTACATCCATCGGCTGCATCACTCGCGGTGGCAGCACGGCACCCGCTTTTTTCGCCAATTCTTTTCGTAAGTTTCGCGCAGCCTGCGCAGTTGGCACCACCACCATAACATGCGCGAGAGACTTGGCAAAAGCGGTTCTCGCATCGCACCTCGTTTTTGCAATCAACGCCTCCGCCGTTGCGTCCACGAGTTTCTTTCCCGGATCGAGACAAGTGCGCGTGATATTCATCATTCCCTCACTCGTGGAAATCTCCGTCGGCGATTTCATCCCCTGGCGGAGCCGAAGCCAGATCGGCAATCGCCGAGGAAATCTTCTCCACCGCTCTCGCGTCCGCCACGAGCGGCGGCATCGTGTATATGTAGTTGCAGAATGGCCTCAACCACACGCCGTTGTCGCGTATAACCCTTTCGATGTCATCCACTCGCGGCATGCGTTCCACCTCTACGATTCCTACCGCTCCTTTCACGCGCACGTCCTTGACATTCGCCAACGCCTTCAGCGGCGGCAGCCTCTCTGCCAAAATCTTTTCTATGCCGTTCGCCTTGGCTTCGTAGTCCCCCTCCGCAAACAGCTCGAGCGATGCATTCGCCGCCGCGCATGCGATAGGGTTCGCCATGAATGTCGGCCCGTGCATAAACGCGCTAGGAGTCCCTTCCGAGATCGTCCGCGCCACATCTTCGCTTGCAATCGTCGCCGCCAGCGTGCAATGCCCGCCGGTCAATGCCTTGCCCACGCACATTATGTCTGGCGTGACTTTGGCGGCTCTGTGCGCCCACAGCGGTCCAGTCCTGTGGAATCCCGCCGCGATTTCATCGAACACCAGCGGAATGTCCGCCGCCGCGCACATGCTTTTCATGTACGTCAAATACACCGGCGAATAGAACCACATCGCATTCGCTGCCTGGAACACGGGCTCGCATATCACGCCTGCGATTTCGTCTCTGTGTTTTTCCAGCGTCTCTGCGAACATGACGAGTTCTTCGATGTCGAACTTTGCGGAGAATTTTTCCGCAAAAAAATGCTTCGGCATCATCCCCGCGAACAGCGTATGCATCCCGTCCGGATCGGAAAGTGCCATAGCACATGCCGTATCTCCATGATAGCCGCCTTTCAGCGCAAGCATTTTCGTGCGTTGCTTTCTCCCCTTTGCATTCTGGTATTGGAGGCACATTTTCACGGCCACCTCCACCGCTATCGACCCCGAATCTGCCAGAAACACCTTGTTCAGTCCGTCCGGCGCAATCGCCGCTAGTTTCTCTGCAAGCGTCACAGCCCCTTCGTGCGTGAATCCGCCGAACATGACATGCGAGAGCCTCTCACCCTGCTTGCGCATCGCCTCCACGATTTTAGGATGGTTGTGCCCGTGCGCCACGCTCCACCAACTCGCCACGGCATCGATAAGGCGCGACCCGTCCGCCAGTGTAATCTCCACACCGTTCGCAGACTTCGCCAGCCGCACCGGTGGTGGATTCGTCAAACTCGCATACGGATGCCACACAAAGGTTCTGTCGTATTCCAATATCGCATTGTCTTTCATGCGCCTTCCTCCAATACTCCCATCAAACGCGCAAGCATTTCGGATTTCTCGCGGATTTCGCACTGCGCAAGCCCCTCAATCTCGTGCGGGAATACTGTCCATTCCGCAAGTCTCTTCACATGATACTCCGGCTCTTTAGCCACCGCCGCCACGCCGGATTTCACATACACTGCCGCCAGACGCATATCGCACACGCCCCCCAAAGTCTCCCGCACGTCCCTGGCGGTTGCGCCCGTGTCGAAAATATCATCCGCCACAAGCACCCGCGCCCTGCGTCCCAGCCGTCCGCCCACTGCGGCAATTTCATCGAGCACGCACTCCAGCCCGGTGAAAACCGCCTTGCCTGTAGACTCTCCTATCCCCGCATAACTCTTGCACACCAGCGGAATGTTCGTCGTCTTGCGCCCCTTCGCAGCAAGGAATTCCTGTATCCCTATGCCTACCGCCGCGCCGCCGCGCCACAGCGATACTATCACATCGGGAGCGAAGGCGGCATCGTCCGCCACCTTCGCCGCCAACGTCCAAATATCATGCTGGAAATCCCGCGCATCGATGTAGATTTTTCTCATACCGGGATTATACCACAAATCCCCGCCTCTTGCAAATTTGCACTTCGCGCGGCGCTATTGCAAATCAAGCGCGTCTCCGGCCACTTTTATCGTGCTGCCGGGCGGATACTTCCCTGCTATTATCGCACGCGCCGCAGGTGTCTCCACAAAACGCTGTATCGCGCGCTTCACCGGGCGTGCGCCGTAGGCTGGGTCCCATCCTTCTTTGGCAAGCCGCTCCAGCGCGGCATCGTCCACTTCCAGTGCCACGCCTCCCTCCGCAAGGCGTTTTTTCAAATGCTCCAGCTGCAAACGCACTATATCCTTTATCTGCGCCTCCGTCAGGCTCTTGAACACGAGTATCTCATCCAGTCTGTTGAGGAATTCTGGACGGAAATGCGCCTTCAGATGCTCTTCGGCAAGGTTCGATGTCATTATTATCACGGTATTCTTGAAACTCACCGTTCTGCCGTGCGAATCCGTCAGCCGCCCATCGTCCAGCACCTGCAACAGCAGATTGAACACATCCGGATGCGCCTTTTCTATCTCGTCCAGCAGCACCACCGCATACGGCTTGCGCCGCACCGCCTCGGTAAGTTGCCCGCCGTCCTCGAACCCCACATATCCGGGCGGCGCGCCCACCAACCGCGACACTGCGAACTTCTCCATGTACTCGCTCATATCGAGCCGCACCATTGCGTTTTCGTCGTCGAAAAGTTCCGCCGCCAGCGTCTTTGCAAGTTCCGTCTTCCCCACACCCGTCGGCCCGAGGAAAAGAAACGCACCCGCCGGCCGTGCGGGATTTTTTATCCCGGCACGCGCCCGCAATACCGCATCCGCCACCGCATCCACCGCCTCGTCCTGCCCTATCACCCGCTTGTGCAATGCCTCCGGCAGCCGCAGCAGTTTCTCGCGCTCGCCTTCTAGAAGTTTCGTTACAGGCACCCCTGCCCAACGGCTCACCACTTGTGCTATTTCATCCGCCGTCACCTCCTCGCGCAGCAGCGTATGGCCGTCCGTATTGCCGGCATGCGCTTGCAGTTCCTTTTCGAGCGCGGGGATTATCCCGTATTTCAACTCCGCCGCTTTTTCGTTGTCGCGGCGTGCGAACGCATGCTCCAATTCAAGTTTGGCTCCATCCAGTTTTACGCGCAGTTCTTTTGCTTTTTCAAGGTTTTTCTTCTCGTTCTGCCACCTCGCCATCATCGCGTCAGCCTTTTGCTTCAGCTCTGCAAGTTCCTTATGCAGATCCTCCAATCGTTTCCCGGACGCATCGTCTTTTTCCTTCTTGAGTGCCGCTTCTTCTATCTCAAGCCGCCTAACGTGCCTCGACACCTCATCCAGCTCCGCCGGCATAGAATCCATCTCAGTCCTTATCGACGCGCACGCCTCGTCCAGCAGATCTATCGCCTTGTCTGGCAGGAACCTGTCCTGTATGTACCTGTCCGCCAGCACCACTGCGTTCACCAACGCCTCGTCGCGTATATGCACGTTGTGGTATTTCTCGAACCGCTCCTTCAACCCGCGCAGTATCGAAATCGCATCCTCCTCGCTCGGCGCATTCACCGTCACAGGCTGGAACCTGCGCTCCAGCGCGGCATCTTTCTCCATGTACTTGCGGTATTCGTCCAGCGTCGTGGCTCCCACGCAATGCAGCTCGCCGCGTGCAAGCATCGGCTTGAGCATATTGCCTGCATCTGTAGAACCCTCCGTCTTGCCCGCGCCCACTATCGTGTGTATCTCGTCTATGAAAAGTATTATCCGCCCGTTTGCGCTCTTCACCTCGTTGAGCACCGCCTTCAGCCTCTCCTCGAACTGACCGCGATACTGCGCACCCGCCATCAAGGCAGTCATGTCCAGCGAGAATATCGTCCTGTCCTTCAACCCTTCCGGCACGTCCCCACTCACGATTCGCTGCGCAAGCCCTTCCACAATGGCCGTCTTGCCCACGCCTGGCTCGCCGATCAATACCGGATTGTTCTTCGTCTTGCGCGAGAGTATGCGTATCACATCGCGGATTTCCGTGTCGCGCCCTATTACGGGATCGAGTTTGCCGCTACGCGCCGCCTCCACCAAGTCGCTTCCGTATTTCTTCAACGCCTCGTATTGCCCTTCCGGATCGTCGCTCGTCACGCGCTGGTTCCCCCTTACAGCCCTCAACGCTTCCAGAAAATTCTTTTCCGTCACCCCTGCATCCGCAAGAATCTTTGCCGATGGCGTATTGCCAAGCCTCAATGTTGCAAGGACTATATGCTCTACGGACAAATACTCGTCTTTCATCTCCCCCGCCAGATCGCCCGCCTTCACTAGCACCTGCTGCAACTCGGCCGTGATATATATCTTCCCCTCCTCTATCGCCCCTGTTATGCGCGGCTTGCGCGCCAACTCCTCTTCCAGACGCGCCGCCACCTGCGCAGTTCCCGCGCCTATCTTCACCAGAAGATTCGGCATCAGCCCCTGCGAATCTTTCATCAACGCCCACAAGACATGTTCCACATCTATATTCTGCTGCCCATGCCTTGTTGCTACATTCTTTGCCGCCGCCAACGCTTCGCGGACTTTGCTCGTGTATTTTTCGGTATCCATAAATTCATTCCTCCACATGAAAGCAAGCAAATCCATGCCACCGCTGCAAACTTTCAAGATTGCGCCATAATGTCACAATTCCCTCTATCTTTGTGTCATTTATAAACAACACCTCCCCACTCCACTTGCACAAAAAAAGTGGCGGCTCGCGCCGCCACAGGAGGTAACATGTCAAACTATATATATAACGTATGGAAATTAGCGTGCCGCAGCCTCCACGAGTTCCGTCATGCCGGGGATCTCATTGAGATCCCTTCCCCAGAACGCCTCGTTTGCAAGGACTTCTTTCACGGACGGCTTTGCGGCGAAGAATGCCGCCACCTCCGCCGTATCTGCAATCTGGTCTGTCAGCGAAAATTTCACAAGCTTGCCCAGGCTCGCAGTCAACGCCGGCGGCAAACGATTGTACATTCTGTAGAAATCAAGCACTGTCGGCAACACGCGCACCTTCCACTTCGATACGCTGTTCAGCGCAATAGATGCAAGGCGGTGATGCGCGAACGGATTTGCAAAACGCTCCAGTATCGACTCCGCATACGCTTTTTTATTGTCGAACGGCAAATCGACCGTTGGGAATATCTCGTCGAAGAGAATCGTGCGGAAATGCTTGTTGTATTTTGCATCCGCCACTAGTTGATCCACAAACTCGAACCCATCCAGCAATCCTGCGGGAATCGTTGCGGTATGCGCCCCGTTCAAAAAGCGCACTTTGCGCGTGCGGTATGGCTGCATGTCAGGCGTATAGACCACGTTTATGCCGGCCTTTTGCAGCGGCAACTCGCTCTCAAGCCAATCCGGCCCTTCTATCACGAAGAAATGGAACGGCTCGCCGCACACCAGCAACTCGTCCTTTTCGCCAAGTTGCGCCGCATAACGCTCTGCGGATTCCGCATCCGGCCTGCCCGCCACTATGCGATCCACAAGCGTAGAACAGAACGTGCATTCGTCCTTCACGTACTTTGCCGTGGCCGCGTCCCCCCAATCGGCAAGATACTGCAATATGTATTTCGCAAGCGTATCGCCGTTGTGTTCTATCAACTCGCATGGAATGAACACAAGCCCCTTCTTGCCGGCCTTTGCACGCGCCTGGAGAAGTTTCGCAACCTTCGCGGGGAACGTGGCAGCATTGCCCGCCTTGTATTCAATTCCCGCCTCTGTCGTGTTTGACACCACAAACCGCAACTCGTCCGAAATCGCCACCTTCTCTATCGCATCCCATTCCTTCGATGCCAACAGCACGCCAGTCGTTGCCGTATTTTCCTCCAGTATTTCCACTTGCTTGCCGTCTATGAACCCTCGCAGACAGGTGTGGTAGCGTCCCTTGGCCTCGTTGAGCAGCATGGAAGGAACGGAGTATTCATCGCCGATGGTCTGGACGATCTGCACCGCGCCGTCGAACGCTGCTTTGTCGTTCATCTTCTGCACCATCCAGTCGATGAAGCAGCGCAGGAAATTGCCCTCGCCGAACTGGAGTATTTTCACTGGTCTTGCCATGATAGTCTTTCCCTTTTGTTTCTGCAAGCATAATATCACACTATCATGTTCCGTGCAACAGTAAAAACTGCAACACAGCATTGCAAATCCGCAACCTACTTGCGGAATCTGTGCGTTGCCGAACGGCGCACTTTTTCCAGCGCATCCGCATCGCGGGCGTTTTCCGCCTCGAGGCGTTTGTATGCCTCGTATCGCTCCACAGGTAGTTCGCCTGCTTCTATCGCGGCCAGCACCGCGCATCCAGGTTCCGTCTCGTGGCGGCAATCGGAATAGCGGCATCTGCCGAAATATCGTGTAACGTCCGCAAACGTCTCTCGCAAGCCTTCATGCGCTTCCCACAACCCGATCTCGCGCATTCCGGGAGTATCGATAACAAGCGCCCCGCACGGCAGCATCGCAAGTTCGCGCTCGGTTGTGGTGTGCCGTCCTTTGTGGTCCCATTCGCGCACTTCTCCGGTAGGCATCACGTCCTCGCCCGCAAGCGTATTCACCAATGTGGATTTTCCCACTCCGCTCGACCCCACGAACGCAAGTGTGCGGCGCGGTGCTGCATATTCGCGCACCACATCGATGTTCTTCCCCGTGTACGCGCTTATGCCCAATACTTTCGTCCCCGGCGCATGCTCCGCCGCAAGTGCGCAAAACTTCTCTCCC
>JAFVCR010000214.1 GCA_017479035.1 Kiritimatiellia bacterium
CCGCGCCACACGCCGCCAAGTTCGCGTTTGCGGAACAATGCTTCCGCAAGTTTACCGTGCGGGGAACGGAGCGCGAGTTTGAAATCTTCAAGCGAGTATCCAAAAATGCATGGCAGATAATGCTTGCGTATGTCCGCGTTGGCGGTGAAGGTGTAGGCGGCCTTGGGTTGGACGGCATGATATTTGCCATCATCGCCGCAACGTTCGTAGAAGGCGGCAAGGATGTAGTCCGCCTTGGCGGATTCGATTGCGTCGAACATTGATGAGACAAACATTTCGTCAACTTCGTCGTCGGCATCCATGAACATGATGCAACGTCCTCTGGCTGCATCCAGCCCTGCATTGCGCGCGGCGGAGACACCGCGATTCTCCGGCAGGGAAATATATTGAAAATTGCCCGCACCATCGAAATGGCCTGATATGATCCGCCGCAGATCGTGCGCGTACGGGCTTGCGTCGTCTACGAATATGATTTCGCAATTGCGGAAGTCCTGTTTTTGCAGGCAGCGCGATGCGGTTTCCACCCGTGCGGCATCAAGCGCGTCCTTCGCATGGAACGGCACTATTACACTTACATCTATCATAGCGCAATCGTCTTGTCGAGAGGACGTTTGGATGTGGGAAACTCGCATATCATTCTGCCTGTCGCATCGAAGAGAGCGGCATCCGTACCTGTCTGCACGATTTTCCCTCCTTTTGCGTCAAGGACGTTTGCTGCCAGAAAACATTTTTCTAGTCCATCCGCGCGGCGGAAATTCCATGCTTCGTCGGGCGATGCCGTGCGCGACGAACCGTCGTATATAGATTCGTCAGGCAATGCTGCAATTGCATTTAGTGTACATGCGGGGTCGCTCTTCGATACGGGGCAGCGCTCTATAGCGGCTTTTGCAAATGGAGCGGATTCTGTATCTGCAAGCGAATGGGCGGCATACGGCGCAAGTGCTGCGGCGCGGTTTGCCGTGCGGAGTGCGGCGAGGCGGTCGCAAATCTCCGCATAGTTCATTTCGGGCGTGAGTGCGAGCGGCGCATCGTCGTTTGCAAATGTCAAGCACTCGGGCTCTGGCAGACGCGGCTCTACGAGACGTTGGTCTTCGGCTGCGGCTGGAGGCACTAGAAATTCCCGGAGTTTGCGCGAGAAATCCGCATATACATCCTTGCCGATGGTTGCAACTGGATATAGAAGATGGATGTAACCCGTGCAGTGCGAAACGATAGTTACTCGTTCGTGTTCCAGTGCGCGGCGCGCCTGTTGCGAGATGACAGTGCCGTTCGCCCACATCGCTTTTGTTACCAGGCGGCGGTTGTTGGTAAGAATGCCCGTATCGACATCAAGGAAATTCTGCGAGTGCAGCGGCGTGGCCATCAAGTATATGGATTCGAGCGGGAGTCCGCACACGGCAAATGCCGCCGCCGCATACAGCCCTGCTAGGGAAACGCACTCGCCTGCGCCGACCGTATGCCCTGCCTTGTGGCGGAATGCGTCCATAGCTTCGATGGTTTCGGTTTTCCAGTACGGGATAGTCTCCAAGCCGTATTTGTCCAAGCCGAAATGCCGGCGGATGTCAATGTCATAATAGTACACGTCGCCTTGATACCCGAAAAGTGCATTTGAAGCGGCGATGGCTTTAGGATCGAGGAATGGTGCAAAACGGGCAAGTTCCTTCTGCTGCGTGGTGAGCCCCCATGTTTCGAGATCGAGATTGAACGTGTAGTTGTCCATTATATGCTGGCGCAGCCGCTGCAGCCGTCTCTTCGGACGCATCTGACGTATCCCGGCGAACCATTCCAGTTCCCGCCACGCCCACAGCCTTGGCGAGAGCAGGTTCGCCAGAACGAGCGAGTACATCAATTCCGGGAATATGAATATCTCCATGTCCGAGAGCGTCGTGGCGGACGATTTTTCCTCTAGACTTATGGCTTTCATTTGTTTCCGTCGAAATATACTGCCTTGGCCATGTCGAACCGCAATCCCGTGCTCGCGCCGGCTTCGATAGTGCAGTAGCCTCTCTGCCGCACGGCCACCTTGTCTCCGTTGGGCAGCTCTATGTGCAGGATTGTCTCGCTGCCCAGCGCCTCCGCAAATTCAATGCGCCCCGTTTCGCCGTCCGTCAAATATACGTCTTCCGGGCGTATGCCGAACGTTCTGCCGTTTTCGTCTTTCAGTATGTTCATCGGGGGCGTGCCTATGAACGTTGCCACGAATATCGTTGCCGGGCGGCTGTATATCTCTCTTGGCGGAGCCACCTGTTCTATGCGTCCCTTGTTCATCACCACGATGCGGCTGCCCATCGTCATCGCTTCCACTTGGTCGTGCGTAACGTATATCATCGTCGTGCCGAGTTCGCGGTGGAGTTTGATGATTTCAGCGCGCATGTCTACGCGCATTTTCGCGTCGAGGTTGGAGAGTGGTTCGTCGAACAGGAATACGGCGGGTTTGCGCACTATCGCTCTTGCCAGCGCAACCCGTTGCCTCTGCCCGCCGCTCAATGCTTTTGGGAAGCGATCCATGTATTCCGCAAGCCCCAGCCTCTCTGCCACATTCTCCACGCGCGACGCGATTTCACGCTTGTCGAACTTGCGCAACTTCAATGCAAACGCCATGTTTTCGCGTACCGTCATGTGCGGATACAACGCATAGTTCTGGAATACCATTGCGATGTCGCGATCCTTTGGCGGGATGTTCGTCACATCGCGTCCGTCTATAGAGATTTTGCCTTCGGAGACGCTTTCGAGCCCAGCAAGCATGCGCAAAGTTGTGGATTTCCCGCATCCGCTCGGCCCCACAAGCACTGCGAACTCGCCGCCTTTCACCTGCAAATTAAAACCGCTGACGGCCTTTTCGCCGCCTTTTTCATACGCTTTCGATACGTTCTCGAACAATACCTCGCCGGACATAGTCGCACGGAAGATTTTGCGTGGTGTCAGTTGCCGAACAGGATGTCCTGCATGGTGTGTATGCCCGGTGCGGCGGTGAGCGCCCATTGCGCGGCATCGAATGCACCCGCTGCGAAAGCCTCGCGGGACTGCGCCTTGTGCGTCAGTTCGATGCGTTCCACATCGCCCGCGAACATTACTGTATGGTCGCCCACTACAGACCCTCCGCGCAGTGCATGGATTGCTATTTCTCCTTCCGGCCGCTCTCCAGTATCGCCATGCCGCCCGTATACGGCATTGGCATCAAGATCTATTCCGCGCCCTTGCGCAACCGCCCGCGCAAGCATCAGCGCAGTGCCGCTCGGCGCGTCTTTTTTGTGGCGGTGGTGCATCTCTACGATTTCGGCATCGTAACGTGCTCCGAGATTCCTGGCGGCGATCTTCACAAGTCCCAGCAACAGATTCACGCCAAGGGAGTAGTTCCCGCTTTGCACTATGGCGATCTTCTTCGCCGCTGCATCCACTGCGGCCTGTTCCTCCGCGTTCAGCCCCGTGGTGCCTATTACATAAGGTATTCCTGCCTCGGCGGCCTTTGCCACAAATCCTGGCACCGCCGCATGGTGTGAGAAATCGATCACCGCATCTGGCTTTTCCGCCCACGTCTTTTCGTAGCCGTCTGCGGCATCGATCTTCGCCACTACCTCGTCTCCTCGTCTTTCCGCGATTTCCACGAGCATTCTTCCCATCCTGCCCGCCGCGCCTACAATTGCCACCTTCATTATATATGCCGTCCCTTCCGTAGAATTGTCTGTTTGATTATATTATGCCGCATTCCTTCAGCGTGGCGCGTATCGTGGCGCGGTTCTCCTCGCTGGTTTCGCAAAGCGGCAGGCGAAACACGTTCTCCACCAGCCCCATCGCGGAGAGCGCTTCCTTTGCCGGTATCGGGTTGGAGTCGATAAACAGGTTTTTGAAAAGGCGGTAGTATTTCCTGTGCATCGTACGCGCCGCAGCGAGGTCTCCTGCAAGCGCGAGCCGCACGAAATCTCCCATCTCGCGCGGAATTACGTTGGATGCCACCGATATTACACCTCTCGCCCCCACTGAAATCATCGGCAATGTAAGGGAATCGTCTCCCGAAAGAACCGTTATGGCGCACTTGTCTAGAATCTGGCTGACGCGCTCGACCGACCCCGCCGCCTCTTTGATCGCGCAGACGTTGGGATGCACCGCAAGCCGTGCCACCGTGTCGAGCGGGATCTCTTTGCCCGAACGCCCCGGCACGTTGTAAAGGACTATTGGAAGCCCCAAATCCGCAATCGTGGAGAAGTGGCGGTATGCACCCTCTGCGTTGGGCTTGTTGTAGTATGGCATCACCTGCAATGTGGCATCCGCGCCCCCCATCGCAATCACGGCCTTTGTCAATTCCACTGCTTCGCTCGTGGCGTTTGCGCCGGCACCGGCGATTATCTTCACGCGCCCCGCCGCAGCCGATATGGTCTCTTCTATCACTTTTAGATGCTCTTCGTGCGACAGTGTAGGGCTTTCGCCGCTCGTTCCAACCGGCACGATACCTTCCACGCCGCCTGCCACCTGCCTTTCGACAAGTGCACGCAGCGCGCCGAAATCAACTTTGCCATCCTTGCCGAACGGCGTAACGAGCGCAGTGATCGTTCCTTCGAGTGTCATTTTGTCCCTCGTACTTCCTCGCATGGTATGCATGCAATTAGTGCTTGCAAGTTCCCAATTCTAATGATATTATATTGATATGTCAAGCACCAAAAACACAATAATGAAAACCCCCGCAATCGTGCTTGCCATGCATCCGTTCTCGCAAACCAGCCGCATTGTAACCTTCCTCGCACCATTCGGCATAGTCTCCACTCTGGCCAAGGGTGCACTGCGCCCCAAAAGCCATCTCCTGGGTCAGTACGATCTCCACTATACCTGCGAACTTCTCTACCACGTTTCGGGCGAAATGCACCCCCTCCATGAAGTTTCGCCAATCGCCATGCGCACATTTCTGCGCACGGACTGGCGCGCCAATGCCCTCGCAGCGTATGCCGCCGCGAACCTTCTGCGCATCGTGCCGCACGCCGCCGCAACACTCGCTCCCAATCCCGATGCCGAAAACTTCTATTCCTTTCACGAATCTTTCCTCGACAGCCTTTCCGCCGTTTCCCGCGCCCCGGAAGCCTCTTTGCGGGCACTGCTTGCATACGAACTTGAATTCTGTTCGCTTGCGGGCGTTCCGGTGGCGCTCGAATCGCCTGCGCCGGGACAGGACTTCGTGGAATATCGTTGGACTCCCGGCCGCACAGCCCGCGTCTCCCTCCCATCCGCGCTTCTGTTAAGGAAGAATGCGAATCATTCGGATGCCGCCGTGGCGCGG
>JAFVCR010000215.1 GCA_017479035.1 Kiritimatiellia bacterium
GGCAAGTGGAATCGACTTTTCGCTTATTTCACTTCCAAAAATGCATTCCGCCCAATAGAATCAGGCCTATGACCCGTTTCAGGGGTCAAAAACTGGGGATATTCCAGGGGGCGTGCAGTGTGCAGTTGTCGCGCCGCGTCCATAACTGCACACTGCAAACTTCTTTGCCTGGAAAGAATCCGACACGCTAGCGCAACGCTCCGCAAACCCTCCGCGGGCGAGACACCCGCGTCCCCACAGTACTCTCTCGCACTTTCTCCCGTGCCTCTGCATATCTGAGCCTCTGCGTTGATTGCATTTTACGAACTGCACACTGCATTTTTGCCATATTCTGCCGCCCATTCGGGGCTTGTTTTTTTGTTTTGTCTGCACCGGGGGTTCCGCTGCGCTCCACCCCCGTCTGTATTCTTGCGCCGCTTCGCGGCTTAAAAACTTCGTGAACTTTGTGTGAGGCTTTATGCTCTGCCGCCCCTTGCCATTCATCCGCACCTGCGCCATTGATGACGCTCCACGACGGAACGAGCCGACCATCTCATCGAAAAATCCGGGATAAGGGTGATTCGCGGGGATTTCGCACGCACCTTGAAAGTGAATTGTTTTCAAGACTTGATTTCCGGCGCATTTCGTGGTATTTTAATTCCACATCACAGGAATTCCAATTATGCATACGGTTTTAGAACATCCGCTCGTCAAGCATCGCATCGCCATGATGCGCGATAGGGAAACCCCGCCAAAACTTTTTCGCGAACTGGTGGACGAAGTTACAGCATTTCTTGCATACGAAGCGTTGCGCGACATTCGCACCCGCACGGTAGAGGTGGCAACGCCCATTGCAAAAACCACCGGCGAGCTGCTGGACGAGCACATCGTTCTCGTGCCGATCCTGCGTGCCGGCATTGGGATGTTGCGCGCAATGCTCGACGTCCTGCCGTTTGCAAAAGTGGGTGTGCTGGGGATGCAGCGCAACGAGGAGACCGCCGAGCCCATTCCCTATTACGTCAAAGTTCCGCCCGCGAAAGGTCACGAACTTGCAATCGTCATCGACCCGATGCTTGCCACAGGCGGCAGCGCGTGCGATGCAGTTGCTCAACTTTCGCGCCTCGGCTACCGGCGCATAAAATTCCTCTGCCTTGTCGCCGCGCCGGAGGGACTTGAAAAATTCGAGCGCGAACACCCGGACGTCCCCGTATTCACCGCCGCGAAGGACGAACGCTTGAACTCGCATTTCTACATCGTCCCCGGCCTTGGCGACGCGGGCGACCGCATATTCGGAACTTTGTGACATGTTGGAGAGATTTTTCCACCTTTCCACAGCGCACACTTCCGCAAAGAGGGAAATCCTTGCGGGTGCGACTACATTCATGACGATGGCCTACATTCTCGCCGTCAATCCCAATATCCTTTCTGCGGCCGGCATGCCGCGCGGTGGTGTTTTCGTGGCAACGGCTCTTGCGGCGGTGACGGGCACTCTCTTGATGGCGTTCATGGCTAACTATCCGTTTGTTCTGGCACCCGGAATGGGGTTGAATGCATTTCTGGCATTCGGCGTTGTGCTTGGCATGGGATACAGTTGGCCGTTTGCGCTTCTTGCGGTGTTTGCGGAGGGGATTTTGTTCCTTGCGCTTTCGCTGACGCCAGTGCGCGAGGGAATCTTCAACGCGATGCCATTATGCCTAAAGAAGGCCGTGGCCGCCGGCATAGGTCTTTTTATTTGCCTAGTGGCGATGAAAAGCGCGGGGATAGTCGTGGAAAATCACGCGACCTTGGTTTCAATGGTGCATTTCCCCGGAGTTCCGTTCAATACCCACGGCATCTGCGCTGTATTGGCGTTTGCGGGAATGATTTTGACCGGTCTCGCATTGGCAAAAGGCTTCAAAGGTGCGATTTTCTACGGCATCCTTTCCACTTGGGCTCTTGGAATGGCGGCGCAGGCTCTTGGACTTTATATACCGGATCCCGCACACGGATACAATTCGCTTTATCCGGATTTCTCGCTTGCTTCCTCTGAGCAGAATTTTTCGGGATTCGCCGAAACCGCATTCGCCATTTTCGATCCAAGCGGATGGACCCATACAGGCGATGGCAACGTGGTGCGCAGCGGCTGGAGCCTTGTGAAGACTCTCGATTTCTTCGTAGTAATGTTCGCGTTTTTCTTTGTAGATCTCTTCGACACTCTCGGCACTCTCATCGGAGTTTCGATGAAAGGCGGCTTTCTCGACAAAGCCGGCCGCCTGCCGCGCATTTCCGGTGCATTGTGCGCCGATTCCATCGCAACATCCGTTGGCGCGGTACTCGGCACATCCACCACAACCACATATGTTGAGTCCGCCTCGGGCGTAATGGCGGGTGGCCGCACCGGTCTTGCGGCGGTGGCGGCTGCCGCACTGTTTGCCGTTTCGATACTCTTCGCGCCGGTATTCCTTGCGATACCGGCTTTCGCCACAGCACCAGCACTCGTTGCAGTCGGCGGGATGATGCTTTCCTCATGTGCCGACATAAACTGGAACGATGCCGGCGAATCATTCCCGGCGTTTCTTGCAATTGCCGCAATGCCGTTCACCTATTCAATATTCGATGGCATAATGTTTGGCGTAATCTCCTACACGGCGGTAAATGCACTCGCGCAACGGTTTGATCGTATCCACTGGGCGATGTATATTTTAAGCGCCGTGTTCATCGCCAAATACGCCCTCATGTAAACGCCGCATGACCCAGATGCAGTTTCTTGTGGTATTCCTGCAGGGAGCAGACGTTGAATTCGCCGAACGCCTTTTCGTCCTCCAGACCGCCGAGCGCTGCTACAAACCCCGCGAGGGTAGTGGTTATAGGCACGCCGTGCACCACCGCGCCGGAGCGCATGCGGATGTCGTCTTCCATCGCCTCCGCGCCGGGTTCGGACGTATTGACTATCCACGCGACCTCCCCCGCCGCCATTAGATCGAGGACGTTCGGCCGCCCCCGCGATATGCGATAGACCGCGCGCGGCTTGATACCCGCGTTCCAAAGCGCGGTGGAAGTCCCTCTCGTTGCGTAGATTCCGTAACCCATAGCGACGAGTTTGGCGGCGAGAGGCACCGCCTCCGCCTTGTCTTCGTCGCGCACGGAAAGGAACACGTCGCCCGATTGCGGCAGAGGATTGCCCGCCGCCGTCTGGCTTTTGTAGTAGGCGATGCGCGGGTCGGCGTCGATCGCCATGACTTCGCCGGTCGATTTCATTTCGGGAGTGAGCGTTATGTCAACGCCGGGGAATTTCGCGAACGGGAACACGGCCTCCTTCACGCAAGTGTACGGTAGGCGGACTTCTTCCGTAAAGCCGATCCCGGCGAGAGCCTCCCCCGCCATGCATCTTGCGGCGAAACCCGCAAGCGGCACTCCTATGGCTTTCGACACGAACGGCACCGTGCGGCTTGCGCGCGGATTCACCTCAATCATCCACAGTCTGGAGTCCTTCATCGCCAGCTGCAGGTTCATGAGCCCGCACACGTGCAGCCGCCGCGCAAACTCTTTCGCCACGCGCCGCACTTCGGCGATCGTCCCGGCGGAGAGCGACTGCGGCGGAGTGACGCTCGCGCTGTCCCCTGAATGGCATCCAGCCGGCTCCACGTGTTCAAGAATCGCGCCCACGACAGTATCTTTGCCGTCCGATATGCAATCCACGTCCAGCTCGATCGCGTGCTCGAGGAACTTGTCGATCAAAATCGAACGTCCCCCTGCGGCGGCGATCGCTTCCGCCGCGTATTTTTCGAGATGCTCCTCTTTGTACACTATCGCCATCGCGCGTCCGCCCAGGACGAAACTCGGCCGGACGAGAACCGGGTAGCCGATCGTCCTTGCAATATCTTTCGCCTCCGCAAGCGTGTGCGCAATTCCGCTCGGCGGCTGGAGCATCCCCACGTCCGCCACAAGGCGCTTGAAAAAGTCGCGGTCTTCGGCGCGGTCTATGTCGTCCGGGCTGGTGCCTAGGATGTTCGCGCCGGCGGCTTTGAGGCGTTGCGCGAGATTGAGCGGCGTCTGCCCGCCGAACTGCACAATCACGCCCGTGCAGCGTTCGCGCTCGTATATCTCCATCACGTCCTCGAGCGTGAGCGGCTCGAAGTACAGCGCGTCCGACGTATCGTAGTCCGTCGAAACCGTTTCCGGATTGGAGTTCACCATCACCACACGCCAGCCCTTTTCGCGCAGGGCGAACGCCGCATGGCAGCAGCACCAGTCGAACTCTATGCCCTGGCCTATCCTGTTAGGACCGCCGCCCAGCACCATCACGGTTTTGGCGTTTGCGTTGGACGCGCCGCATTTCTCCGCGCTTGCGCCGTAGCCGGAATAGTAGTATGGCGTGACGGCTTCGAACTCTCCGGCGCAAGTGTCCACCGCGCCGAATGCGGGATGCAGATCCATCGCGAGCCGTTTTGCGCGCACGTCCTTTTCGTCCATGCCGAGGAGGAACGCCACCTGCGCATCGGAGAAGCCAAACTCCTTGGCCTGCGGGAGAGAGGCAAGACCATGCGTCTTTATTTCGTCTTCGTATGCGGCAAGCTCCGCAAGATGGCGCAAGAAGTAGCGGTCTATGCCGGTAAGAGCGTAAAGATCGTCCTCGCTCCAGGCGCGCCGCATCGCCTCGTGCAGCTCGAAGATTCTCTCCGCTCCCGGGTGCGAAATCCTCTCGCGCAATTCCGCGTCCGGCAAAGCCGCAAGCGCGGCGGATTTCGCATCCGCGCCGAAGCCGCAATGCCCGGTCTCGAGCGAACGCAGGGCTTTCTGCAACGCCTGTTTGAAGTCGCGCCCGATTGCCATCGCCTCGCCCACGGATTTCATCTGCGTGCCGAGATGCGGATCGGCGGCGGGGAATTTCTCGAACGCGAAGCGCGGCGCTTTCACCACTATGTAATCCAGCGCGGGCTCGAAACAGGCTGGAGTCTTGCGCGTTATGTCGTTGCGCAATTCGTCGAGGGTGTATCCCACCGCCAAGAGCGCCGCTATCTTCGCGATCGGGAAGCCCGTCGCTTTCGACGCAAGCGCGGAGGAGCGGCTCACGCGCGGGTTCATCTCTATTATTATGCGCCGCCCCGTGCGCGGATCCACCGCCCACTGCACGTTAGCACCGCCAGTGGAAAGGCCTATCGCGGCGAGGACGGAGAGCGAATCGTCACGCATGGCCTGGTATTCGCGATCGCTCAACGTCTGGATCGGCGCAACAGTTATCGAATCTCCCGTGTGGATACCCATCGGGTCGAGGTTCTCGATGGAGCAGACTATCACGCCGTTGCCTTTGGCGTCGCGCATCACTTCCATCTCAAACTCTTTCCAACCCAGCAGCGACTCTTCCACAAGCACTTCGCTGTTCAAGCTCGCTTCAAGCCCGCGCCGGACGATTCGCTCGAACTCCTCCTCGCCGTGCGCTATCCCTCCGCCCGTACCTCCGAGCGTAAATCCCGGGCGGATCACAAGCGGCCACGTCCCGAGTTTTTCCGCCGCCTCCCGCGCCTCTTCAAGCGTGTGCGCGGAAAAGTTGCGCGGCATATCAAGATGCAGCTCTTCCATCGCGGCCTTGAAGAGCTGCCTGTCCTCCGCTTTGGCGATCGCCTCCGCGCTCGCGCCGATCATCTCCACGCCGTAGCGTTGCAGGATGCCCTCTCTGTGCGCCTGCATAGCCGTGTTCAGCGCGGTCTGGCCGCCGAGGGTGGGGAGGATCGCATCCGGGCGTTCGCGGCGGATTATTTCGTGCAGCGTCTGCACCGTCACGGGTTCGATGTAAGTGTGCGGAGCCACTTCGGGATCGGTCATCACCGTGGCCGGATTGGAATTCACGAGGACGACCTCGTAACCTTCGCGCTTGAGAACCTTGCAAGCCTGCACCCCGGAATAGTCGAACTCGCATCCCTGGCCTATCACGATCGGCCCCGCTCCCACAAGCAGAATCTTCTTTATGTCAATGCGTTTCATGCCAAGAAACCCCAAATAGCAAGGAATGTGCCATAGTTTTTCCCTGCCATTTGCACATATACTGCCGCATGGAATTTACATTTGGTGTAAGCCGTGAAAATACACGCCCCGTTTTGTGTAATACCGCACGCAAGTAGTGCGCCACAGCATTCAAGCCGCATACGATGTTTCTATTGCGGGCATCCTATGGAAATTCAAGGGCTTGAATTTTAATTTTAAGCCCTTGAATTAGTCATTTCAAGAAGTCAAAATTTAATTTCAAGCTCTTGGATTTTAATTTTAAGCCCTTAAAATGATCATTTCAAGAGGTTAAAATTTATTTTCAAGGGCTTGAAATTAATTGCGACCGATATGGCCGCTTGCAAAAACATCCGTCCGCATTGCCCGGAACTGCAGGCGGGGGCAAGTGGCAAAATTGCTGGAATATCCCCAGTTTTTGACCCCTGAAACGGGTCATAGGCCTGATTCTATTGGGCGGGGTGCATTTTTGGAAGTGAAATAAGCGAAAAGTCGATTCCACTTGCCGGGTGTGGTATAATGCCACATGCCAAAAACCAACCAAGAGGAACCGACATGGGAAATGATAGCATAATTGCGTTCAGAACGCGAGAAC
>JAFVCR010000026.1 GCA_017479035.1 Kiritimatiellia bacterium
CCGGCGTGGAACTCGGCTCCGGCACGAAGTTCATCGTCAAAGCGGGCGCCAGCGCGACCGTCAACGGAAACATTTCCATCGCAATCACGGACAACGCCGCGCTTGCGGAGGTGACGGTCGAAACCGGCGCGACACTCAAGACCTACGGCGGGCAGTATTTCAAGAACTGCAACCTCGTTTTGAACGGCGGGCTCCAGACTACGACCGAGGGGCATCTGGTATTCGGCTACGCGCTCCCCGGTGAAACCGCCAGATTCTCCATGACGGCGACCGGCGCGACAATCGCGACCGAACACCCGGTCTCCGTCACTGCCGAAAACGCATACCGCATAGGCTTCGTGGTTCCTGCGGTATGTGGCGCAGTGGAAGTTGACGGGACGATCACGCTGAAGGATACGACTTTCGGCTACAATTCGCTGGACGGTTTCGCATTCGGTCTCGGCAACCCGGAGGACAAGGAGTTCGAAGTCGTGGCGGACAATACCAATCTGGACATAGGCGGCGAGACATACGTCGCCGGCGGTGCGCACCTTACGCTGACGAACAACTCCATTCTCACGCGCAAGCGCCACTCCGAGGGCGACACCTCCGACTCCATGTACAACATCAACGTGCAGGATCTCGGCAAGGTGACATTGCGGGACGGCGGCACCATCAAAGCAGGCATCACGCGCATCAACGGTGATCTCAAAAACGGCGTGATCTCGCTGAAGCCCAGCGTGGAAGGGTATGTGGGTCTCGAGGTTCTCGAAGGCGGCGTCACGCAATGGTACAAGTCAAACGGGTTGCGCGGCGATTCCGGCTATCCCGGCACGATAAAGTACGCCGGCGGCAGTGCGGAACTCTTCCGGGGATACTACTGGGCATGGGGCAACCGCGCACAGGTATTCAACAACTTCGCAGCCGTGGAAGTCGCGGATGAAACCACAATGACTATTCGCGGCGTGACCTCCGATTTCAACGGCGGCGGCCGTGCCAACATGTTGCTTGAACTCGAAACGCCTTTCACCGGCGGCGGCGACATCCGCGTGGAGAACAATCGCGAAGATACTCTGCTCCAACCAGTTGTCATACGCGGCGACAATGCCAACACCGGCACCATCTCCGTGGCCGATGCGGCGGAGAACGGGAACAGGAAGTCGCTGCTCCACTTCGCGAATGGCGCGAACTGGGCAGGTACCGTAGTGTGGAGAAACATGGACTTGATCTACTCGGCAGACAGCACGTCCGGCAACGACAGCGGTCCGAAAGTCATAACCGACACGCCCGCGTCTGTCGTATTCGGGACTCTTGAACTCGTGGACGATTTCCCGGTCAAGGTGTGGAGGGACGAGAGCGGCAATCTCGTTTGCGACCAGGTGACGGCGGATTCGTTCACGGGGTCGGGGAGAATCGTTCCAGAAGCGCAATGGGAGGTCGAGGACGGCGACGAACCGTTCGAGGTCGGCACGAAGCTCTACATCGGCAAGATCAAGAAGGGTTCCGCTCTGCCGAAGGTTGCCCGCCGCTGGGCGGCAACGCGCGAACCGATCGTCGATGAGAACGGCGAAGACGTCGGCGGCGATTACGACAATCTCGTGCTGGTGGCCTCGCAGGGGCTTGTGATATTCATCAGGTAAGATGATGCACGTGTTGTGAGGAAAGACGCAGAGGGGTCGAGAGTCCCTGCAGGGACTTGGCCGCTCTGCGTCTTTCCATTGAATATCGAAGGGAGTGGAGATGAAAAGAACGTTGGGATTGATTGCGGGGCTGTGGGGGATTGCGGCGTTTGCGGCGGTGCAGACGTTCGAGTGGACGTTCGACGAAGGTGACGTTTCGCTGCCTGTGGACGGCAAAGGTCCGGTAATGCTTGCGGACGGCACGTTGCCGCACGAGAATATCGGCGCACCTTGGGTGATGGTGAAGGACGTGAGTTTTACGGCGGGGGAAGGCGCAAGCGTCAGTTTCGAGGGGGAGAGAGTTCTCATCGCAGAAGGCGTGAAAGTTGCGCGGGAGACTGCGGCGGTCGAAGACGGCGGAGAAGACGCGGACACGGAAGCGCAAATCGAGACGGCCTCTGCCCGCGACATTGCGCTTTTGGGGGAATTCACGGGATGGCACAAGGGAAGAAGGGGCGCGTTCGGCACGGCAAGGCTTTATCCCGTCGCGTATGAAGAGGACGGAGGAAAAGTTTGGCTTGCAAAGCGGATTGTCCTGAAAGTGGAGAGTGCGGACACGAAGGCGCAACTTCGCAAGGCGGCAAAGATTGCAAAAGCACCGAAGACGGCGGGGGGGAAGGTCGATTACCTGATTATCACGGGGGAGGCTTACAAGGATGCGTTCCAGGTTCTGGCGGATTTCCGCGCTACGAACGATTGCGTGACCGCGCGGGTCGTCACCACCGAGGAGATAGAAGGCGAGTATGACGGTACGCGACCGGACGGAGGCAGCGACACGCAGACGAAAATACGAAACTGCATAAAGGACTACGTCGATAATCGCGCCACTAAATATGTTCTGTTGGGCGGCGATTCTTCTGTAGTGCCGCACAGGGGCTGCTATACTTTGGCAACGACGGCGACGGCCTACAAAGATTTGCCGTGCGACCTCTACTATGCGTGTCTTGACGGAACCTGGGACGCGAATGCAAACGGGACGTACGGCGAGAACGCAGATGCGGTGAACTATGGTATCGACGTGGCGGTGGGGCGCGTTCCTGCCGATACGCTCGAAAAAGCGCAGACATACATCCGCAAGGCCATAGCATACGAGTGCGACCGCAGCGTGGAGGGGTCGGAGACGTTTCTGATGATAGCCGCGCAGATGGGCAATAAGTATCCAAGCGGGTATTCCAGCGAGTATCCCGCGAAAGGATGGAGAAACTATCCCGCATCCACGGAGGTTTTCGGCGACGGGCTGGACGAGTTCGGCGAAAGCGGAATCGACACGACGGACTGCGAGATATTTACGCGCCGGTTTTGGAAGCAGATAATCAAAGACGGCACGGGCGTGGACGGGACGAAGCACAGGATGCTGTTCCACAACCGCTCGACCCGCGAGATAATAAACGGGTACAAGTGCTATCCCGGCTATGCGAACATGGAGATAAACGAATACAACCCTCACTATGTGTGGTGCATGTCGCATGGTTACAATCCAGACTACACGGCCAAGACGCAGGCGGGACACCAGCTAGATGGACAGTGGGGCAGGAATTGGGCGGACCAGATAACGGGGCGGGCGGACATATTCTTTGCTCTTTCGTGCTACGTCGGCGCGTTCGACCTCGATTGCTTTTCAAAGCACTTGCTGTTCAATAAAAACGGAGGGTCTGTGGCGTATATCGGCTGCTCGCGCCAAAGCTTCTACGACTATCTTTTCAATTCGGCGACGGGCGGCATGGTTGCCGACTTCGGAAGGAGTTTCTTCGGACAGATTTTCAACAACTCTGCCCGGCGCGTTGGCGATGCGTTTGCGGACATGAAAGAGGATATGGTGCGCAATTTCGGCGCGGGCGGA
>JAFVCR010000216.1 GCA_017479035.1 Kiritimatiellia bacterium
CCGCGCATTTCACATATGGCGATACCACGCTGGAAGACGGTTCGCCCGCAGTGGAAATAAGGCACGTCCCGCAAACGGGGTGGGAACTTGCAAATGTGGACGTGGCGGCAAATGGCGGTGGTGCGACGCTTTCCACGGCCGTCACGCAATCCGCCGGCGCATACGATGTGTATTTTGCATTTTCCAAGGACGAGCCTGTAACGGAAGATAGCGTGGTCGCGGCGGGCGAGGTGGTTGCAGGTAGCGGCGAGGCGTATTCCAAAATCCTTTCCGGGCTGGAAGAGAACTGCACGTACCACTACGGCTTTGCAGTTGTCGCAGACGGCGCGGTGCAAGCGTTCAGGAGCGGCACGTTCTTTACGAGCGACTACTCCTACATCTACGCGAGCGGTGCATGGCAGGGTGCAACGCCCGCAAGCGGAAATGGAGAAGGGGAATCCATGCTCTTCGCCGATTCTTACAACTGGGCCGGCGAACTGCATGTGGACGGCAAGGTTGCGAGAGGCGCGACACTCACCGCCACCACGTTCCTGCAAGCGGCCGATGCGGACGCACAGGCGATGAGTGTAGTAGACGCGCAAGTAGCAAGCATGCGCAACAGCGACAATACCGCCGTGATGGATCAAGTGCCGTATGGGTTGTATGCGTTCGGCGGCAACAACAAGTTCTTTGATTTCGTCCATACGGCAGTGGCGGCGAATACGGTATATCCAGCATGTTCATACACCTGCTACATGAAAGACGACCAGGTGGACGGAATCGAAAGCGCATTGCTTGCGTCCGGCAAAATAACGGTTGGCGGCGCGATACCTTCAATAGACATGTTCGAGATTGTGGATACTGGCGTGTTGCGAAGCGTGGAAGATACGGTTTACAAAGCGGTGAAAATAACGCTGTTCGACACAATCCCAACCTCCGCCTCGGGGACGTGGACACTGCGCGAGAATGCGTATGCAAAACTCGCCGGCGATACCATGATTCGCGGTTTGAGCATCGGTGCCGGCGCCACGCTCGATCTGGCCGGCCACACGCTCACACTCCCGGAAGGAACGCTTGCAAACAATGGCACCATCAAGGAGAACGGCGGCAGCATCGAATACGTTGCGGCAGATGCTGGTGCCACGCTTGCAGCCGACGATTTCGAGGCCGCAAACAATTGGTCTGCCGGAGTGCGGATTGCCGCAGAAGTTGCGCAACCGGCCACGGGTTGGCCAATTGCATCCGCCACGCACGAGAATGTCCTGGAAGTGGCGGGCGAGGCGGAACGCACGATCGCCAATGCCGAAGCCGGCGCGGATGCAGAGGTGGATATGCTCGTGAAAGTGGTTCGCGCGGGCGCGGAGGAGGCACCTGCCGACGAAGTGAAAGACGGCGATGAACAGCCGCAGATCGCGCTTACGTTCGATGCTGCAGGACATGCGCAGATATATTGCCATGACGAGACCAGAGGCGGCGCGTTTGCTACCGTGGGCGGCACGGCGTATGCAGACGGCGAATGGGTGCGCGTCACGATGGTCTTCGATTACGTCAACAGGAGCTGCCAGGTGATGATAAACGGCAAGCCGCTTGCGAGTGCGGCGGGCTATGCCACGCAGGCGTTGGAAACTCCGTTCGGCGCGTGGTACAAACTCGCGAATCAGCACAAAGACAAGATTTCCTCGCTTGTGGTGAAAGGCTCTTCGCAGATAGACGATGTGGTTGTGAAGAATCAGGCGATAGATGCCTACAATCCATACAAGGATGCAAGCGGGCGCAGCGTGATATATTCCGCGTCTGCAGGCGTGGACATCCCCGTCACTTATCTTGTTGAGAACGACATTTCCGAAGATCAGCTCGAACTGCGCAGCGAGACTTCCGGGCTTACTGCGGCGCAGGCGTATGTGGCCGGCATCGACTGGAATGGCACCGAGAAATTCATTATTAAAAGCGGCGAATTCAACGGTGGCAAGTTCCGGTTGACATTCCCCGGAACATGGGATGCGGCGACCTACACCGTGAGCATATCCACAATCCCCGGCGATGTGGGTGAAGCGGCGGAGACGACAAAAATTTCCGGCGGTCGCGGCGAGCGCGAAAACGTTGTGGACGTAACATTGCCCGATGCGCCGACCGTGTATTTCAAGGTTTCGCGATGAAGCACGGGGATTTCACCTGTAGAAACTCGGCTTGCGGCGCGCGGGCTTGATGCGGACGTATTCGATGTGGTCTATTTCGGGCGCGGCACCGCTGCGGCACGAGCCGTAGACTTCTATGACATCGAATCTCCACGAACCGGGATAATCATGCTGCCGCAGCCATGAACGTATCGCCCGCAACAGTACGTTTTTCTTGCGCCTGTCTACAGCCCACAGCCTTGGCGCGAATTCCGAGCGGCGCAGATGCGTCTTGACCTCAACAAACGCCAAGATGTTCTCGCCTGCATGGCGGCAGACGATGTCGATTTCGCAGCGGCGGTCTCTCCAGACGGGACGCACGTTGCGGCCGAGGATTTTCCATCCGTGTCTGCGCAGGTGCCGCACGGCCATATCCTCTCCCCACCTGCCTTGCTCTGCGGGCGATGGCGCTTTCCCTCGCAGCACCAAGCCGCGCACACGCCAATACAAATCCACAAGCCAATCGGAGATCATTACAATATCTGGTATTGCGTGTAGTCTTCGCGGCGGTACGGCTGCGGCACTTCGAACATGCCATCGCCTTCCTGGGAGAGAACCTCCAGCACTACTGCGCCGCCATCCTGCGGGGGCTTGCTCCATGCCGCCACGATAGCGCATGCGTCTTTGAAATCGGCCTCGGATACATTGCCTACAATCAACGCCGTCGGGCCGGACACATTGCTAGGCGCAACGAGCATTTCGTTTGCGGCGACAGTCTTCTCCAGCAAGATATTGTCATCTTGATTGCGCCCGAGGATCACGCTTGCGCCATCTTTGAGGCGGAACCTGCGCCCCGCCGCCAAGAGCCGCACGAGACGCAAATAGTCGAGCCCCTCGTGCTCCATCAAATCGCGCAGACGGGCGGCATAGTTCGTTTCGGTAAGTTTGCAACCGCCGGCGGGAGATGGATAGTCTTTCAAACCATATTTATCCGCAAGACGGAATTGCGTCTCGCGCCGGCGCCCTTGCAGGGAAAGGAGTTTTGCGCGGTCGAGCTTGCCTTCTTCTTCTGGCACGGTAGGTTCAAGCAGTTGCGCGGAAAGCGGCCGCACGAGCCTGCCCGCAAGGCCGCTTGTTTTGGCTACCACTCCCAGCGACACCTTGTTCTGGCTCATCGGGCGCTGGTTGAGCACTTCGCCTGTCGCCACGAAATCGAAACCGTTTTTGCGCATCAACTCTCCTGCGCGGCGTATCATCGTGGCGTGGCAGTCGATGCACGGGTTCATCGCTCCGCCAAAGCCGTGCGGAGGATCTTTTATCAATGCGATTTCGTCGGCAGTGAAGTCCACCACCGTCAATTTGAGATTCAGTGCGGCGGCGGCCTTGCGCGCCCTGTCCGTCGAGAAAAACGGCGTCTCGAAAACAAGCCCTTCCACATACGCGCCGGCCTCGCGCAGCACGCACACGGCAAGTTGGCTGTCCAGCCCGCCTGAAATGAGAACATATCCTTTTGCGCTCGCCTCTGCCATAGTCGTTCCCTCACCAAGTCATGCGCACGGGAATTCCCGCCGCATGCATTTCATCCTTTATCTGCGCGATCGTCCATTCGCCCGTGTGGATCATGCCGGCCACGATTGCCGCATCCGCTTTCGCCTGGCGGAAGACGGTATTGAAATGCTCCGGCTTGCCCGCGCCGCCGGATGCCACCACAGGCACGCCCACCGCCTCTGCTATCTTGCGCGTTATTTCAAGCTCGAAGCCCTGGCGCGTGCCGTCCGCATCCACGCTGTTCACCACGATTTCGCCCGCGCCTTCGTCCGCCGCGCGCTTTGCCCACTCGAGAGCATCCATGCCTGTGAACTCGCGGAAGCCGCGAGTTGTTATTTCATATCCGCTGGGGCATGAAGGTTTTGCGCTCTTCACCGGATCCATGCCAAGCACTATGCACTGCCGCCCGAACTCCCTTGCGCCCTCTGCGATTATCGCGGGGTTGCGCACGGCGAGCGAATTGACGCTGATTTTTTCCGCGCCGGCGAGGATCACACGCTCCATGTCCGCGCACGACGATATGCCTCCTCCCACCGCAAACGGTATGCGTATCGCCTCCGCCACTGCCGCCACCATGCCGATGTCTATCGGGCGGTGTTCGGCTGATGCGGTGATGTCGTAGAAAACGAGTTCGTCCGCGCCGCCGCCGGAATAGCGCACTGCCATCTCCACAGGATCGCCGAGGTCGATGTTGTTTTTGAATTTCACGCCTTTGGTTACGCGCCCGTTGCGCACGTCGAGGCACGGGATGATACGTTTTTTAAGCATTGCGGCAATCTCCTTTCACCGGCGCATCGAGGAACTTGCGCATCATCTCAAGGCCGAGCCTGCCAGACTTCTCCGGATGGAACTGCACGGCGAAAAGATTTCCCCGCCGCACCGCCGCAGTGAATCCCGTTCCGGCGTAGTGCGCGCTCGCCACGGTGCAGGGATTCTTCTCCACATAGTATGAATGGACGAAATAGTATTCTTCGCCGGTGGCGAGGAAGCCTCGCGGATCGCGCGATTCAATATCGTTCCAGCCGATTTGCGGGATTTTGTCTCCCGTGCCATCGGGAAAACGCAGTACGCGCCCGGGCAGGATGCCGAGGAGATCAGTGCCGCCGTCCTCCTCCGAACGGGAAAACAGAATCTGCATGCCAAGGCAGATGCCGAGGAACGGAACATCCCGTGCACAGACATCGCGTATCGCATCGTCCAGTCCAAGACGTTTGAGGTTTGCCATCGCGCTTGCCGCCGCGCCCACGCCGGGAAATATGATGCGCGATGCGGCGCGCACTTTTGCGGGGTCGTCGGTCACTGTCGCATCCGCGCCCAACGCTGTCAGCGCGAGTGCCACGCTTGTGAGGTTGCCGGCTTTATAGTCCACTATTGCAAGCATCTCATTCTCCTCCGCGAACTGGCACGGAATACGTCGTGCCGCAGAAATGGCAGGTTATATCAAGGGTGTCCGGCAATGAAGCGCGTTCGTTCTCCGGGATGGCGGCAAGCATGGCTGCGGCGCGTTGCGGCGAGCAGCGGCATGCGAATTTTATTTGCGCGGTCTTGCGCAGCACGGCATGCGGAAGGCCTATCTTCTTCAAGATCGTTCTTGCCGAGGCCACACCCGCAAGCATGGAAGGGGAGAGTGCTAC